>JAUYGE010000136.1 GCA_030690705.1 Dehalococcoidia bacterium
GCCAATCATTGTCGCCGAGGAATACCAGGCCATACGCTCCCCACGCCGTTTGTCAAAGGTGTCGGCTACGGCAGCCATGGCTACCGGGCCCAGGATGGCAGTGGCCAGCCCGTGGTATACGCGGACCAGGACCAATTGCCACGGTAAGGTGACCAGTAGATACAGGAATGGCGCCGTGGCGAACACGATGGCGGCCATCAGCATCACCCGCCGCCGTCCGATAATGTCGGAAAGAATGCCCGCCGGCAGGCTGACCAGAACACCGACCACGGTGGATGCCGCTGCAATAAAGCCGACCGTACTGACCGGCACTCCAAGAGAGCGAATGAACAGCGGCAGCACCGGGTTCTTGGCCATGGTCGAGCTGAAGATGGCCAGCCCGCCCATGAGACACAGCATAAGAAAGGGTGAGATTCTTGTTTTCATTCAGGTGCCGCTATCGACGGGTAACTTTAACCTATGCAGGGTACGCTCATCAAGGTTTGAAAGCCGGCGGCAACAGGAGTATAGTACTGAGCAATCTCAGGACGAGGCATTGCCTCAAATGTCATTCTGAGGAGCGAAGCGACGAAGAATCTCCGGGTGGGGTTAGTGTTGCACAAATAGGCCCCACCACTCCGAGATCCTTCGCTTCGCTCAGAGCCTGCCCTGAGCTTGCCGAAGGGATGACACGGGGGCGGTACTTTTGGGGCAAAGCTTCAGGACGAGGAAAGGGGGCAGCCGGATGAAATGGATTACGCGGGAACACATACACGTGGATAGGGTGGCCTGTCCCTGGCTGATCAAGAAGTTTGTTGACACGGAGGCCGAGTTCATCTTCGCACCGTCCGGTGAGGTGATGGATGTGGCCGCTCGTGAGGGGGCCATCCCTTTCGATGTGAAGGGCCAGGCTGAGCTGGACCACCACGAGGGCAGGTGCAGCTTTGAGAGTATCATTAAGAAGTATGGCCTGGCTGACCCGGCTCTACACGGACTGGCCAAGATAGTGCATGCAGCCGATGTGGCCGCCGACAGGGGGACCGCCCCGGAAGCCGCCGGACTGGAGGCCATCGCTAGAGGGTTCGGACTGCTCTATGCCGACGACCATAAGATTCTGGAGAAGCAGTTCCCCGTCTACGATGCTCTGTATGCTTACTGCAAGGCCAGATCTGGTCAATAAGCTGGTTTGTCATTCCCGCGAAAATAGAACTTGTCCCGTTCGCCCTGAGCTTGTCGAAGGGCGACTTGGCAATGCCGTTGTGGATTCGACAAGCTCACCACGAACGGCATTTTCATGCTTCGTGGTGCCTATGGCATGACAGGCTGAACCACCTCAGGAGCTACCACTTGCCGAGCTCCTCCAGTGCTTTGACCACCCGCCATGACTCGGCGCTGACAGCGGTGCCTCCGATAACGATGGCAACGGCCACGGCTTCCAGTACCTCGGCCTTGGTGGCCCCGGCCTTTACCGCATCCTTAGTTTGCCCGATAATACATCTGGTGCACCCGGCCTGGAGTCCCGCTGCCAGGGCTATCAACCGCTTGGTCTTGGCGCTGAGCGCTCCGTCCCGGTATGATTCCTTCCTGAAGGCGGTGTAGGCGGCCATCGCCTGAGGCAGTCCCTGGTCGAACCTGTCCCGGTATTTCGCGGTGTCATCGTAGTATTCTATCTGGTTTTCCATAGTTAGCCCACCTACTGCCCGTCATTCTTTGCTGCCCGCACTGTCAGGATTGGCTTGCTCCCAGCCTGCAGAAGCTTCTCAGTGACGCTGCCGTAAACCCACCGCCCGATACCCGAGCGTCCGTGAGTCGACACGGCTATAAGGTCAATGGCATTCGCTTCGGCATACCTGATGATCTCGCTCGCCGGATGCCCGAGGCTTACCTCACTCGAAACGGTTATGCCCTTCTCCGTAAGTGTATTTTCCACGCTCTGGAGATAGGCGACAGCGGCCGCCGCTATTCGCCCCTCTGTTTCGGCGGATACAGGCGGATAGGCAATCTCAACGCCCGGCGCCACCAGGAACGGTACCGGCGCCGGTTCCAGGACGTGGAACAATCTCACTTCCGCGCCCAGCAATCGGGCCAGCGCTTCCGCGTGTGGAATCGCTGCTTCCCCGGCCCTGGAGGTGTCCAGCGGCAGGAGGATCCTCTTCACCAGTCTCTTCTGCTTAAGCGCTGTGTCGCCGGCCGGAACCCTGACCAGCAGTACCGGCTTGGCCACCGTCTGAAGAATCTTCGAGGCGATGTTTCCCAGGAGCCACGGTCTCTCGCCCGAGCTGCCGCGGCCGGCCATGGTTATGAGGCTGACATTGCTCTCATCAATATACCGCAGGATCTCAGCGGCCGCTCTGCCGGTGAGCACCTCGGCACGCACCTTGGCCTTTTCCCCGGCACCCCGGTCGCCTATCTGCCTCCGTACTTGTTCTGCAATCCGCTCTATATAGGCCCGGTAGAGATGGTCCATGCCGGTGGTGGTGGGGTCGGAGACGCTCAACAGGATAATCTCGGCGCCGGTCCTTGCGGCGATCTCTTCGGCATAGGGAAGAACGATCTCAGCCGCGTTGGACCCATCCAAAGGGACCAGGATTCTCTCATACATGCTGGTGAACTTCCTTATCTACGGTCGGGATACGGAGATTCAACGCTATGGCTGTGCGGTGTATCTTTGCACAATCTTGCGGAAGTGGTATCCGTAGATGGCCATAGTCAATGACAATTGAAAGGAACGCGGACGTTTTACCAAAGTCCAGGTAAGAAGCTTCCAATAATACCTTCTTCCTTTTTCTTTGAGCCCCAGAAACCACCTCGATTTGGCAATTGAGGCGAGATGTCCAAACTCAGGACGAACTGCCTGTGCCCGTCGTGGTTTGTATTCTTTCAGGAATGTTGTCAGCCGTCCATAGTACTGTTTTGGGGCATAAATGGTACTGATGACTTCCCTGTAGCCATCCATAAGAGTCTCATGGTTCATTTTGGGAATGAAATTAATCGAGCAATCGGTATTATCGCCGGAGACGTCACGCAGCAGACGGTTCTCGCCTTTCAGACGCCGGAATAGCTCAGTACCAGGGGGGGCATTCAGCAGGCCGACCATTGCGGTAACAATTCCGCTTCTCTGGATAAAGTTGATCTGGCTTTCAAAAATCGAAGGAGGGTCACTGTCAAAGCCTATGATAAATCCTCCTTGCACCTGCAAGCCCCGGTTGTGAAGCTTCTTGACGGAAGCTATCAAGTCGCGGTTCTTATTCTGAGACTTGCCGCACTCGGCTAGACTCTCTGCGTTTGGACTTTCAATACCGACAAATACCGTGTTAAAGTTTGCCTCGACCATTAATCGCATCAGCTCTTCATCGTCAGAGAGGTTGATGGAAGCCTGAGTCCCGAGTGTAAAGGGATAATCCTTCTTCTTCATCCATTGGACTATTGCCGGCAGGATTTCTGCCTTTAATTTCCGCTTGTTGGCGATGAAGTT
>JAUYGE010000177.1 GCA_030690705.1 Dehalococcoidia bacterium
ACCCTCTTCATCTTCGGAGGCGTGGCCCAGATAACCAAAGAGGCGGACCGACCCGGCGCCGAGGCCGTGATGGCCGCCGCCGGTCCTTTCAGCAGCTTCGTTATCGCGGGCATATTCGGAGTCCTATGGCTGGCGGTGCACCAGAGCGGGATCGAGGCAGCCATCGCCTCCATCGCCTGGCTGGCCTACATCAACCTGAGCCTTGGTGCCTTCAACCTCATACCCGGCTTCCCCCTGGACGGCGGCCGCGTCCTGCGCGCCATCCTGTGGAAGACCAGGGGCGACTACAAGAAAGCGACCCGCATGGCCTCGCTCATCGGACGGGGCGTCGGCTACCTCTTCATCCTGGCAGGCATGGCAACTGCTTTTCTCCTCCAGAACTGGTTCAACGGGATATGGCTAGCCTTCATCGGCTGGTTCCTTGAGAACGCCGCCTCGTCCAGCTACCGGCAACTCGAGCTCCGCGACACCCTCCTCACCATCAAGGCAGCCAATGTCATGACCACGGACTGCGTAGCGGTCCCCTCATCCATGCCCCTGATGCAGATAGTCAGGGAACACATACTCCCCGCTGGCCGGCGTTGCTTCCTGGTGACCACCGATAGCCGGCTGGAAGGCATCATCACCCTGAGCAACATCAGGGCCATTCCCCGCGCCCGGTGGGAGACCACCACGGCCCGCGACGCCATGACTCCGGCAGACAGGTTCAAGACCGTCAAGCCCGCTGACGACGCCTATAGCGTCCTCTCCCAGATGGAAGAGAACAACCTGGACTACATTCCCGTGGCCGACGGCGGACAGATCCTCGGACTCATCTCCCGCGAAAGCCTCCAGCACCACATTCGCACCCGCGCCGAGCTCGGCATATAGGGCCATGGAAGACATTATGGCAATCGATGCAATGAACCGGCCCTTTTATTGCATCCGGAGGAAGGAAGACAAAGAGCTCTACGGTATCTACGAATTCAATATCATGGCCCGCAGCACCTTTGCCGGTGTGCTGAAGAGGTTCGACCTCAAGCCCGGGGAGGAATGGAAACTTGTAACCATGATGGGGAAAGGCTCGCTGGAAGCGATGCTACAGGAGATGGATGAGGTGGGGAT
>JAUYGE010000182.1 GCA_030690705.1 Dehalococcoidia bacterium
CCCCTCTCTCCTTTCCAAGGAGAGAGGGGATCAGGATTTCGAAGAGGGGCTACGCCCCTCTTCAATGCCTCTCTCTTCCAATTCTCCGGCCGGCGACCGAGGGAAGCCGAGCGTACATTTTGCCAGAGCGGCCGGTGTCCTGTCCAGTGGCCATCAGGCCAGAGCCTTAAACTCCGGCAGGTCGGCGTCCGTGGTCACGGCTCCCTCGACGAACAGGTCACCGATGTCATCGTCGGAGAGCTTCAGAATATCCTTGAGAACGAATTCATTGTGCTCGCCCAGGGCCGGTGCAGGAAACTGCTGGTCGGGTGTCTTCGACAGGCGGTAGGCCGGGCTGCTGTAGGAATGCACGCCCATGACTGAATGCTGGAGGAAGCGGAAATGCCCGCGATGCTTGAGCTGCGGGTCATCGAACAGGTCCTTGCCGTTGTTGACGACTCCGGCTGGCACTCCGGCTGCCTGCAGCCAGTCCATTGCCTGCTCAGCAGTGTGGGCGCCCGTCCATTCCCCTATCAACTTCTCCAGCTCGTCTTCGTTCTTCTTGCGGGCCTCCACGGTGGCAAATCTGTGGTCTCTGGCCAGCCCGGGTTTTCCCATCACCCGGCAGAGAGAACGCCACTCCCGCTCATCAAGGACGGCGATGGCGAGCCACCGGTCCTCCCCCTGGCAACGGAAAACGCCGTGAGGTGAGGCGTAGGCCAGCCGGTTCCCCGAGCGGAGGGCGACCCTCCCCGTGATGGCGCAGTCCATGAAAAGAGGCAGCAACAACTGGGTGGCGGCCTCCAACTGAGACTGGTCTATAACCTGGCCCTTGCCGGTCCGGCGGCGGCAGTCAAGGGCGGCCATGATGGCGGTCACGCCAAAGCGCGGCGAGGTGGCGTCAACATAGGCGCCGCTGTACTGTCCCATGGGTTCATCATCGGGCCAGCCGGTGAGAGAATAGAGCCCGGACATCGCCGAGGCGTGGTTGCCGAAGCCCGCGAAGGCCGAGTAGGGGCCGTAGTTGCCAAGCTGGCTGCTCATGAAGTAGATGATGTCCGGCTTCAGCTTCCTGGCATCCTGGTAGCCCAACCCCAACTTTTCCATCGCTCCCGGCGGCATCCCTATCATGACGACATCAGCCCAGCGAATGAGCTTCATGGCCAGTTCTTTCCCCTTGGGCTTGCGCAGGTCGACGGTTATACTGTATTTGCTGTTGTTAGAGCCGGTGAAGCTGCCGCTGCTGTTCAGCCCCGACATATTATCCTTATAAGGGCGGGCCATCCGCTGAAGGTCGAGAGCGGTATGGGACTCGACGCGGACGACGGTCGCGCCCTGCACTGCCAGACGCATGGCGGTGTTGGGATTGACGAAGACGCGCCCGAAATCGACTATCTTGACTCCCGCTAAGGCGCCTTTCCCTGGCATACTTCTCTCTCCTCTTCTGTCATCCTGAGGCCATCCAGATGGAATCGGGAGGCCGAAGGATCCACCCCGGTCAGGGCCGACGACGGGGGCGGATTCTTCGCCCTTTCAGTGGCTCAGAATGACAAGAAAACGTGCTGTCTCATTTCTAGATGACCCCCGCCTTCCGCAAGGTGGTCACGTACCGCTTGGTCATGCCCAGTTCATTGACATATATCTCGTCGTTGTGTTCACCGACGAGGGGTGCTCGACGCCGGATCTTGATGGGGGTTTCACTCAACTGGACAAAGGCCCCGCTGTATTTCAAGGTCTCGCCCAGCTCCGGGTGCTCCAGCTCGACCCAGAAATTGCGGGCTTTGAGCTGCGGGCTTTCGAGGATGTCCTTGACGGTGTTGGCGGGAGCGACCAGGATGCGTCTCTTTATCGCTTCGGCGAAGAGCCTTTCCTTGGTCTGGGTGAGGAGGAATTTGGCGATGGGCCCGGCCACCTTGTCGAAGGTCTCCTGGGTCATCTTCATGGTGTCGAACTCGTGGACCCAGTCGAATGTCTTCAGCCACTCGGGGGCCATTCCCGCCTCGTCCATCAACCCCACCAGGGCCTTATCCGAGGCCACCATGCCCGCACCGCCGCCTCCCATGAGGAGGAGGGCCACATGGCCGTCCTTGACGGTGAAGACCTGGCGCATGACGGCATGGGCCGTCTTCCAGGCATTGCCCACCCGGTTCACGATAGTCTTGTTCAGGTCCCAGTACTCGGTCACATTCCACAGCAGGTCGGTGACGCATTCCTGAATAGAAACGTCGACATGCTGGCCCTCGCCCGATTGGGTCCTGTGCCAGTGGGCCACCAGACTGGCGCCGGCCGCCTCGGCTCCGGCCTGTATGGAAGCCTGGGGGAAGCTGATCCACACCGGTTTCTCAGGATAACCCACCACGAAGAGGTAGCCGCCCAGCGCCCAGGTGATGAGGTCAGGTCCCTTGAAGCCGGTGTAAGGGCCGGTCTGCCCGCAGGGGGTGATAGAGGTCATGACCAGCTTGGGATTGATCTCGCTCAGCGCGGCGTATCCCAGCCCCAGGTTGTCCAGGTACCCCGGGTTGAACGACTCCAGCACGAAATCGGCGGTCTTGGCGAGCCGCCTGAAGAGTTCCTGTCCCTTTTCCGTCTCGATGTTGAGGGTGATGCCGCGTTTGTTGGTGTTGTAGGCGAACCAGTAGAGGCTTCGCTCCGGGCTGGCCTGGTCTTTGTAGAATGGCCCCAGCCCCCTCGTCGGGTCGCCGCCCGGCGGCTCAATCTTGATGACGTCAGCCCCGAGGTCGGCCAGCAGCTTGCCGCAAAGAAGGCAGCCTCCCTGCGTCAGGTCCAGGACACGGTACGGGGCCAGCGCATTCTCGCTATGGGAAGTCTCTTGCATCAGTTCACCTCGCGCCGGAAGAGCTTCTCAAATAACCTCTCGCTACTCTGTCATTCTGAAGGAGCGTAGCGACCGAAGAATCCGGATTCTTCGCTTCGCTCAGAATGACAGAGTAAAATGCTCAGAATGACAGGGCGAAGGGCTCGCAAAGACGAACAAGCGATCTCCTACGCCGCCTCATCGGGGACGAAATAGAAATCAACGACCTTGCCCAAGCGAGGCTCCCGCCACACGATCTTCACCCGTGTTCCGGCCTTGATTTCACCCATCTTGGCTTCCTTGGAACGGACGGTGTGCAGGAAGCCGGTGTCGGCGCCGTCGAGCTTGATGATGGCCATGATGAAGGGAAGGTCGAAGTGATGGGGCAACTGCTCCTCGCCGGTGGCTTCGAAGTAGCAGTAGGTGCAGGCCAGGACAGTGCCCTTGCCGGTGAGCGGCACCCAGTCCGTGGGGACATAGCAGTGGGAACAGAAGCCACGCGGCGGACACCACACCACGCCGCACTGTGGGCACTTGGTGGCGTAGAGCTGCTTGTTGTCCTTGACCTCCCTGAAGAACTTAGAAATCTCACCATAGCTATACAGGTAGTCGGCGATATACCGGTAGGGCGCTTCGAAGATTTCTGCTTCTTTTTTCTTCTGTTGCATGTCGCTCACCTGTCCCTTTCAAAAACGGTAACGGCGCTCAGAGCCGCAATGCCGTCGATGCCCTCCACCAGTCCTCTTCCCCTCTTGATGGGCACCTGTATGCCGGGTGCTTCCTCACGCAGTTGCAGTATGACAGAACAAGAGGACATCAGGTCGGATACGCTGGCCACGTGCCCGCAGGCCACGCGGCCGCCCGAGGGGTTGACGGGCAAGGCGCCCGTCTTCTCCGTTATC
>JAUYGE010000186.1 GCA_030690705.1 Dehalococcoidia bacterium
GAAGAAGACATTCGTCCCCTTCTTGAACAGGCTCTGGTGCACGTGCATTCCGGAGCCGTTGTCTTCGAAGATGGGCTTGGGCATGAAGGTGGCCACCTTGTTATGTTTGCGAGCGATGTTCTTCACGATGTACTTGTACCATAGCATTTTGTCGCCCATGCGGGTCATGGTATCGAACCTCATATCAATCTCGCACTGCCCGGCGGTGGCCACCTCGTGATGGTGCACCTCGATGCGCAGGCCCGTCTTAATCATGGTAAGGATGATCTCCGAGCGGAGATCATTGAGAGAGTCGTGAGGCGGCACGGGGAAGTAGCCCTCTTTGTATCTGATCTTATAGCCGAGGTTGGGCTTCTCATCCCGGCCGGAGTTCCAGTCCGCTTCCGCCGAGTCAATGAAATAATAGCCGCAGTGCTGGTTTTGCTCGAAGCGCACATCGTCGAAGATGAAGAACTCCATCTCCGGGCCCCAGTAGCTGGTGTCGGCGATGCCGGTGGACTTGAGGTAGGCCTCAGCTTTTCTGGCTATGAACCTGGGGTCGCGGGAGTAGGGCTTCCCGGTCGCGGGGTCGTGGACGTCGCAGATGAGGCTCAGGGTGGGCGTGGCACATATAGGGTCCACCACCGCCGTGGCGGGGTCGGGCATGAGAAGCATGTCGCTCTCCTGAATCTTCTGGAAGCCACGGATGCTGCTGCCGTCGAAGCCGATGCCTTCCACCCAGATGCCCTTCGTCGGGTCGTCGCTATCGGTCAGTTCCGAGGCGGGGATGGAGAAGTGCTGCCACTGCCCGGGCACATCAACGAACTTCAGGTCGATGATCTCGATGTTCTGCTTCTTGACGAAGTCCAGGATATCCTGCGGGGTCTTCAAGCTGTAGCCTGGGCCGTTGGTTGCCATTCGGTAAGCCTCCTTCGAAATTTCTTTTCTTTCTGTCATTTCTCTCTCCCCTGGAGAGGCTTGCCTCAAATGTCATTCTGAGGAGCGAAGCGACGAAGAATCTCTGGTGGGGTTGGTGTCGCACAGATAGGCCCCACCACCCCGAGATCCTTCGCTTCGCTCAGGATGACACCAAGGCCCCACTTTTTGGACAAAGCCCGTCAAGGGAGAGGGAACAGCTCGGATTGCTTCGCTTCGCTCGCAATGGCAACGCCCCGGTTAGATGGCCTCGATACCTCTCTCTCGAGTGCGCACGCGCACCACATCAGCCACGGGATAGATGAATATCTTCCCGTCGCCGGCTTTCCCGGTGCAGGCGGTCTCGCAGATGGCATCCACCACCGACTCGCTGTCCTTGTCATCCACCACTACCTCCAGCTTCAGCTTGGGCAGCAGGTCCACCTGGTAAGACCCCGCCCTCCACTGCAGCCTGATGCCCTTCTGCCGACCCCGGCCGCTGACCTCGGTCACCGTCATCCCGAGAAAACCCCTGGCCTCCAGGGCGCTCTTGACGTCGTCCAGCTTCTCCTCGCGGATTATAGCTTCTACCTTCTTCATCTACCTATACCTCCGTAGGCCCTCTCACCGTGCTGTGAGATATCCAGCCCGACCTCTTCCTCCTCCTCTTTCACCCGCAGGCCCATGACGGCTTTGACTATTCTCGCCAGCACCCAGGTGGCACCGAAGGCGAAGACCCAGGTGACGGCCACCGCGAGCACCTGCTTTCCGAGGAGTGCCGCGTTTCCATAGATGAGCCCGTCGGCGCCCGCCGGGTTGACCGCGGCGCTGGCGAAGATGCCCGTAGCAATGGCCCCCCAGGTGCCGCCCATGCCATGAACGGCCCAGACATCAAGGGACTCATCAAGTTTCGATCTGGAGCGCAGGAGCATCATATAATAGCCGATCACCGACACGCCGATGCCTATGGGTATAGCGGCTATCGGCGGCACAAAGCCGGCTGCCGGGGTGATGGCCACCAGTCCGGCCACCGCTCCGGTGGCGGCGCCGAGCACGCTGGGGCGGCGGTGTATCCAGCTCAACACTATCCAGGTGAAGGCAGCCGCGGCAGCGGCGATATTGGTCGCCACGAAGGCGCTGGCGGCCAGCCCGCCCGAGATGAGGGCGCTGCCGGCGTTGAATCCGAACCAGCCAAACCAGAGCAGGCCCGCTCCCAGCACCACCATAGGGATGTTGTGCGGATGCATGGGCTGCCTGGGGAAGCCCTTACGGGCGCCGAGCACCATCGCCAGGGCCAGGGCGGACACGCCGGCATTGACATGGACTACCGTGCCGCCGGCGAAGTCCAGGGCGCCCAGCCTGACCAGCCATCCTCCGCTGCCCCACACCCAGTGTGCCAGGGGCGCATACACGAAAGTAAGCCACAGGACGGCGAGGACGAGCAGAGCGCTGAACTTCATGCGCTCCACCACCGCGCCGGTCCAGAGGGCCACGGTGATGACGGCGAACATGCCCTGAAAGACCATGAAAGCCAGGTGCGGGGTAGTGGTGGCATAGGTGGAAGAAGGCGCCTGCCCGACCCCCCTGAGTCCAATCCAGTCCAGCGCGCCGATGATGCCGCCCCTATCGGGGCCGAAGCTCAGGCTGTAAGCGTAGAGCACCCAGAGCAGGCCCACCAGCGACAGCATGACAAAGCTCATCATGATGGTTGAGAGGGCGTTCTTCCGTCTCACCATGCCGCCGTAAAAGAGGGCCAGGCCCGGCGTCATGAGCATTACCAGCGCGGTGGAGATGAGAAGCCAAGCAGTATCTCCGGAGTTTATTGGCATGAACAGACCTCCCGACTTTTTAATGTTATGGCGGCAACTATGGCTTCTACTGGCATGGCTCACCTCCAGGAAATCGTTTACCTGGCTACCAGTATAGAGAGGGGACATTACGGGGGTATTTCCCCGGCGTTAAGATTGTGTTTCCACAGCGTTAAAACTGTGTTACAGAGGGAGGGGGTGGATGGTGAGGTCGCTTGGCAACCCAACCTGTCATTGTTATGAAAATAGCCGGGTCAGGAAGGGGAGTCCATATTTGCTATCTGATCATCAGTGTGACGTAGTTCTCCCCTGGCGCGTCTTAGTTTCGCCCGTATACGAGCGATAAGCACCGGTGTGATAAACGGTTTTGTTATATAATCGTCGGCGCCAAGACCCAAGCTACGCTCTGCTGCGGTTTGTTCACGCACTGCGGTGAGCATGATAACAGGAACATTAGAACTCTCACGAATGCGTTCGAGAACCTGATAGCCATTGAGGCCCGGCATCCTGATATCCAGGAGAACTAAGTCCGGAGCTTGCTCGGCTAGCAGAGCAAGCGCTGAATTGCCGTTGACAGCTACGGTGATAGCAAACCCTTCAAGCTCCAGGGTTTTCCTAAGCATTTGTAGTATAGATTGCTCGTCATCCACCACCAGGATGTGCGTTTTCTTTTCCATACCTACCTCCTCGTGCCGTGAGTGACTGGCCCCGTGCATAATCTACCCTGATTGGGTCGAATTGGCTTTGCCCCAAAAGTGCCGCCCCCGTGTCATCCTGAGCGAAGCGAAGGATCTCCAAGGGATGGGGCCTATCTGTG
>JAUYGE010000188.1 GCA_030690705.1 Dehalococcoidia bacterium
CCTCACCTGGCATTTCGGGAAACCACCAGCCATGCTGGGCGTGGACCACCCGGGGGTCGATTCCCTTGAACAATTTGGCCCTTTGCTTGATCCTCCCCCGGGGCGTCTCAATCCAGACCCAGTCACCCTCAGCGATGTCCAGAGGGCCTGCCGTATCCGGATGCAGTTGCACCAGCGGGTATGGATGCCTCTTCCTGAGGGACGGTATCTGACGGTGCTCTGAATGATAAAACGGATTGTGTCTCCCGCCGGTAGTCAGCACCAGGGGGTAGTCCGCGGTCAACCCGGGTGTGCTGACCGGGCTTTCACATGGCTCCTCGTATTGCGGGAGGGAATCATAGCCAAGTTTCTCGAAGATAGTAGATGACAGCTCGACCTTGCCCGTGGGCGTACCAAAACCCGTCTGCTCGTATCTCCGGTATCCCCCGGGTGCAGCGTCATAGCCGCCTTTCTCTGTGATGAAATCTTTGAATGTCGGAGCCAGAGCAGCCAGGCGGTAGCTATAGGCCTCCTCCAGGCTCTTCCAGGGCCACTCCTGTGCCTGCCCCAGCCTGACGCCCAACTCGCGGTAAAGGTCGAAGTCGGTGCGGTGGTCATACTCTCCATCCATGGTTGCCGGCACGGCAGCCTCGCATGCATGCACAAACCTGCCAACGCTCCAGGCATCCCAGATGGTCGGCCTCTCCAGCCACGAGGCAGCCGGAAGAACGTAGTCCGCCAGCTGGGCGCTGGGAGTTAGCCAGAAGTCCATCACCGCATACAAATCGAGGCTTTTCAACGCCTGGTACACGAGCCTCGTGTTGCCCTGCGTCACCATCGGATTGCTGGCCGTAGTTATCAGCGCCCTGACAGGGTATGGCTTCCCGGTGACCATTGCCCTATAGACAGTAGGAGCATGGCCGAAGCTGGAAGTATTGATGGTTCCGCATATCTTACCCCACACCCTCTTAACGTTGGGCTCAATCAGGTTGAACCCGGGCCATGCCATCAATCTGAACCTGTCCGAACCAAGCTGTTTCTTCCATTGCTCGGGCGAGAGCCGTTCATAGAGCTCCATCTCGCCAGCGGACACCTGACCCGGGTGCGGCCCGCTGAGGAGATCGCCTCCCTTAACGTCCAGATTGCCGGTGATAGCGGGAAGGATGAAGCGGGCGTGGAGGGCCTGGATCGAGTTTGAAAGGTGCTCGATACCCATGCCGTTGAAGGAGGCCGCCGGCTTCAGAGTAGCGTACATCCTGGCTGCCTCCCGGATCTTCTCGGCCGGAACCCAAGTGATGCCAGCCACCTTTTCGAGAGGATACTGCGCGGCCCTCTCCTTCAGCTTGTCAAAGCCATAACACCACCTTGAGACGAACTCCTTGTCGTAAAGCCCCTCCGAGATGATGACATTGATCATGCCCATGGCCAGCGCTGTGTCGGTGCCCGGCCTGAGCTGGAGCCAGATGTCGGCTCGTTCGGCGGCCCCTACCCGCCGTGGGTCAACTGCAATCAGCTTCGCGCCCTTCTTCATGGCCTCCAGGGTAGCTCTCCATGCCGGCGGCATATAGTCGGGAATGCCGCCCCCCCAGGCGAGGACGCACTTCGTCTCTGAACGCACTATTGGATTGGTAGCCCAGCCAAAAAGGGCGGTGCATACCACCTGCTGCGGCCCCCAGCAGATGTGCCCCTGGCCTATCTGGTTCGGACTGCCGAAGAGATGCATAAAGCGGCTTCTGAACTCATAGTGGCTGCGGCCAGTGCCGACAGTGGTAGCCAGGGTCTCGGGGCCGTATTTCGCCTTGAGCTCCTTGAGCTTTCCGGCTATCTCATCCAGCGCCTGCTCCCACGAAATCCTCTCCCATTTCCCCTCCCCTTTTGCCCCGGCCCTCTTTAGGGGAAAATGCAAACGGTCTGGATGGTAAAACCACTCAGCGGCGGCGCGCGCCCTCAGGCATGATTTCACCTGCGGTGAGAAGAGCTTGGGCTGTGGGCCCTGCGGGTCTTCGGTTACCTTGAGCAGCCGACCGTCTTGAGTGTGCACGAGAACGCCACAGTGGCTGTGACACCACATGCAAACGGACTTCTGCGCTGTCTTATGTCTATCCATCTCTACCGGCTACACCTTGACAGCGACTTTCTCGACCCTTACCGCGCACACCTTATACTCGGGGATCTTGGCTACCGGGTCAACAGCTGAATTAGTCAGGATGTTGGTAGCGCTCTCGGAGAAGTGGAAGCTCATGCAAATCACACCGGGCGGTGAGACTGAAGTAACCTCCGCCCTGGCAGTTACCTCTCCCCGCCTGGAAATAACCTTCACCATCTCACCATCGGCTATGCCGAGCTTTGAGGCATCAGCCGGGTTCATCTCCACCAGTTCCTCCGGGCGACAGGCATTGAGCCCCGGCACCTTTCTGGTCATCGTGCCGGTATGGTACTGGTAGAGACTGCGCTCCGTGGTCAGGATAAGTGGATAGGTATCGTCGGGAAGTTCAGCCGACGGCCTGTATTCAAGGGGCACGAATTTCCCTTTACCGCGGGTAAACGCGTCAGTATGCAAGACAGGCGTCCCGGGGTGCTCCAGCGATGGACAAGGCCATTGTATCCCGCTCTTGTCGAGGCGTTCATAAGTGATGCCTGCATAAGAGGGTGTCAGGCTGGCGATTTCTTTCATAATCTCGGCCGGATGCTCGAAGTCAAAACCCGAAGCCCCCATCTTCTTGGCCAGCTCGCAGATTATCCACCAATCCGGTCTCGAATCCCCCAGAGGTTCAATGACCTTCCGTACCCTCTGTACCCGCCGCTCGGTGTTGGTGAAGGTCCCATCTTTCTCAATGGCACTGGCAGCCGGCAGTACAACGTCTGCCAGCTTGGCAGTCTCGGTGAGAAAGATGTCCTGCACCACCAGGAATTTCAACCGGTCAAGGGCGATCTCGCAATGGTTAGCGCACGGCTCGCTCAGCTTGGCATTTTCCCCCACAATGTACAGCGCCTTTATCCCACCCCGGTGGGCCGAATCAATGATCTCCGTCAAGGTCAAACCGGGCTGAGGGTTAAGCTTCACCCCCCAGGCAGCTTCGAACTTCTCCCTCAACTGAGAGTTAGTTACCTTCTGATAGCCTGTGTACACGTCGGGCAAGGCACCCATATCGCAGGAACCCTGCACATTGTTCTGGCCTCTCAGCGGATTGACGCCAGTAAATGGCTTGCCGATATTGCCTGTCAACATTGCCAGGTTAGCGAGGGCTAATACATTGTCAGTACCGTGAGTATGCTGAGTGATGCCCATGGCGTAGATAATAGTAGCCGGTTTCTGGGTAGCGTAGATTCGGGCCGCCTCTCTGATCTTGTCCTGCGACACCCGGGTTATCTTCTCCACCAGATCAAGAGGGAACTTCTCCAGAGACACCTTGAAAGCATCGTAGTCCTCACACCTCTCCTGGACGAAAGCCGTATCCACGAGCCCTTCATCAACGATGGCCCGCATCATCCCCATCAGCAGAGCCACATCGGTGCCCGGACGATTTCGCAACCACAGGCTGGCCATCCGGCAAAGGTGAATCTCCCTCGGATTGACTACGATCAACTTGGCACCCTGGCGCACCGCCTTGACATACTCCAGCGAGATGACAGGGTGAGCCGCGCAGGTGTTGGAGCCGACGACAAGGATGGTCCGAGCGTTGCCAATCTCGGCGATGGGGTTAGTCATGGCCCCGCTACCGAAGGACTGGGCAAGACCGGCTACGGTGGGGGAGTGGCAGAGCCGGGCGCAGTGGTCTACATGGTTGGTATCCAGCGCTGTCCGAGCAAACTTTTGAATAAGGTAGTTCTCCTCATTGGTACACTTAGCTGAGGAAAATACGGCCACCTCGTTACCCCGATACTTGGAAAGGTTGGTCGCAACGAGCTGCAGCGCTTCCTCCCAGCTTGCTTCTTCAAAATGCCCATTCCGCCTGATCAGCGGAGTCTTCAGACGCTCCGGGTGATAGACAAAGTCGATGATGCCGAAACGCCCTTTGACGCAGGCCTGGCCCCGGTTAGCTTCCCCATCCAGAGCCGGATGGACATTGAATATCTTGCCGTCTTTAAGCTCCATGTTCAAAGTACAGCCAACCCCACAGTAGGGACAGATAGTCCGGACAGTGCGCTCCGGCACCCCCACCCACTTGGCAGCCACCTCCACCAGCGCGCCGGTCGGGCAGACATCGACACAGGCTCCGCAAGACTGGCAACCAACATCTTTCAGAGGGAGCCCAAATGCAGTCCCCACCACGGTCTGAGGGCCGCGGTTCACGAAGGCGATGGCCCCGGCGCCGCGGATCTCCTGGCACGCCTGGACACACCGGCCGCAGAGTATGCAGAGATTATAGTCCCTCTCGAAGAAAGGAGAATCCTTCAGCACCGGATGCCCGAGGGGGATGTAGGGCAGCGTTACTTCTCTCAGACCAACGTACTCCACCACCGTCTGGAACTCACAGCGTTTGTTCTTCGGGCAGAGCACGCAGCGCTCTGTGACCGATACGTTGCGCAGGCAGATATCACCCGGCTTGCAATGCTCCTTGCGATAGCAGATGAGGCAAGGATGGGGATGCTGGGTCAGCAGGAGCTCGATTACGTTGCGGCGGTACTTTTGCAGCTGCGGTGACTGGGTATGGACCACCATCTTGTCGGTGGCCGGCGTGGTGCACGACGGAGGCAGACCGCGCATACCGTCGATCTCAACGATGCAGAGACGGCAGCCTCCGTATGGCGGCAGCGTGGGATGATAACACAGGGTCGGGATATAGATACCGGCATCCTGGGCAGATCTAAGAACGGTAGAACCACTCTTGGCCTTGACTTCCTTGCCATCGATGTTGAGAGTGAGTTCGCTCATGACCCTCCTATGGGGGAGAAGTTCAGTTCAAGAAATTGTCAAACTGCATATTTTACGGTATGGCTTCGTATCCGTCAAACCTGAGCGAAGAGGCTCCAGCTAAGTCATCTTCTTCAAGCCCAGGACCACGGCTACGGCATAGTCCCTCGTATGGGAAAGGCTGATCGAGAAGCCGGCGATGCCCATGGCTCTGGCCTTCTCCTCCGCCCTGCCGTAGAGACTAACAGACGGCTGACCGCCGGGCAAGCTCAACACCTCTATCTCCCGCCAGGCTACTCCCTTCCTCCCACTGCCCAGCGCCTTCATTACCGCTTCCTTGGCCGCAAAACGCGCTGCCAGGGAAGGAAGGCGCTTCCCGTACCTTTCTGACTCAGACGCGGTGAAAACGCGACCGAGAAAGCGCTCACCCCACCGCGAAACCACACCGGCCACCCGAGCTACCTCGACGATGTCGACACCAACATATTCAGCAGAATTGCAATCCAGGCGCATCAGCAACCCTCAGAGGGCAGGTGTCAGGACCACGATTTGCGTTGTCACGGGCAGACCGTCACGTTTGAATTCTACCTCACTGGCGGCCAGCCTCTTGACGTTACTCTTGCCCCTCAGGAACTCTTCCACGCCGGCGATAGGAAGGTCGGTCTTCGAGGTCTTAAAGTGCATCGGGATTATCACCCGGGGCGACAGGTCGCTGCAGATTTGGTCGGCTACTGGCGGCTCCACCGTGTAGAACCCACCCACGGGTATCAAGAGCACATCGACCTTGCCAATCTCGTTGATCTGTTCCTGCGTCAGAGGATGGCCGAGATCACCCAGATGGCAGACCGATACACCGTCGACAACCATGGTGAAGACCGTGTTCTCACCGCGCTGTCTGCCACCAGCAGCATCGTGAAAAGCAGGTATTCCCTTGATCTTAATGCCTCTTATTTCCTTACTAACGGCACCGCGGACAACCTCGGGCTTGCCCGACACCGCAGATACGTTGTTATGGTCGAAATGAGTGTGGCTCACGGTGACTATATGGGCCATCTCATTGATCCTGCCGTAGGAAAGACCGCCCTGCGGGGTATAGGGATCGGTGATGATCCTTGTACCATTATCGGAAGTGATGACGAAAGCAGCATGACCCAACCACTTGATTCTCACCTCACGCCTCCTGTCATCTACTCCTGCGCCAGTGCCTCCGCCAAGTTCACCAGGGTGCGAACCCCAACCCCTGTTCCGCCACTGACCAGATATCCCTTCTCCTTTTCCAGGTTTGCCGTGCCCGCTATATCCACATGGACCCAGGGGCCCTCGACGAACTCCACCAGGAACTGGGCGGCTGTGATCGCCCCGGCAGTCCTGTTGCCCGAGTTCTTGAGGTCGGCCACATCACTCTTGATCAGTTCCTTGTACTCCTCGAACATCGGCAGTTCCCACATGCGCTCACCGGCTGCCTCCCCGGCCGTCATCACCCGGGATAAGAACTCTCTGTCATTGGTAAGGACCCCCGAGCACACGTGCCCCAGCGCCACAATGCAGGCGCCGGTGAGCGTGGCCAGGTCTACCAGCGGGGAGAGCCCCTGCTTGACGGCATAGGACAGGGCATCCGCGAGTATGAGCCTACCCTCAGCATCTGTACTGATAATCTCGACGGACTTGCCATTCATAGCTTTCACGATGTCGCCCGGTCTCAGGGCGGAACCGCTGGGCATGTTCTCCACGGCCGGAACAATCCCCGTCACATTCAACCTGAGCCTAAACTGAGCGATGACACTGAGGGCAGCGATGACCGCAGCCCCGCCAGACATATCAGTCTTCATATCTTTCATGCCATCTGGCTCTTTCAGCGAGATCCCACCCGAATCGAAGGTAATCCCTTTGCCAATAAAGCCTACTGCCTTCTTGGAGGACTCATCTCCCTTGTATGCAAGAATGACGAGCTTGGGAGGCTGCTGGCTGCCCTGGGCCACTCCAAGTAGCGCACCCATGCCCATCGCTCTCATCTGTTCGGCCTCCAGGACTGTGCACTCGAGTCCATAGGTATCGGCCACCGTCTTTGCCTTCTCGGCCATCCGGCTCGGGGTCATGTAGTTGGCCGGTTCATTGACCATATCCCTCGCCATGGCGGTTGCTTCGGCAAGGACCTTCCCGCGTCTGCTCCCCTTCTCAATGGCAGGACAAAGGTCAGGGGTTAGCTCTACCAGGAGCAATTCCTTGATCTCGGTCTCGTCAGGCTCGCGCTTCTTGTACTTGTCAAAAGAGTATAGGCCGAGGATAGCTCCCTCGACCATGGCCTGGGCTGCCTTCTCAGGTTGTAACCCACCGGCTCCGCCGCCGTGGACCACGCTGGCGATTTGCTGCGCATTGACGCAGTTCAAAGCACGGCAGACTTCCGCCATGACATCTCTGACTGTGTTAATGCTGAACTCCTTCTCTTTGCCCAAACCCGCCACCGCCACCCGCAGCGCCGGTAGCTTACCCTGGGTATGGATTACCGTGACCTCATGAAGCTTGCCCTTGATTTCACCCTTTTCAATGAGCTGGGCAATGACGCCACCCAGAGCCCGGTCCACCGCTCCGGTTGCACCTCCCGGTTGCTTCACCCCTTCGAATAGGTTCACCACAATAGCATCTGCTTCAATTCGAACTATGTCCCCGGTAACGACCTTGATTTCCAAAGTCATTCCTTTCTAGTGTGGAAGCCTTTGAACTCGATCCCGCTTCCACACGGCGTAGTCGGCAACCTGGCTTATCGTATCACATTTTTGATGAGAGCGAGAAACAAGATGAAGCCCCCCCGTTGTCATTGCGAGAGTCGAACAAGCCCAATCCATTGACATTCATTGGGTTAAGGTGTATAAATCTGCCGCTGTTCGCAGAACAGGTTTCACCGATGACAGGCCTCACACCGAGGGCGGCCTGAAAAAGAGCGATAACGATTGGTTGCCAACTGGCATCCAAAGCCAGGCGATAAGGTAATACGACGTCCCCGCCTCAGTCCCCCCAGATTGAGGCGCATTCTCGGCATTACCAGCCTCTACAGCGCCGGCTACGGCAACGTAGGCTCCTCCATATACTATGCCCTGGGGCTAATAGCCGTGGTCGCTGCAGGCGCTACCCCCGTGGTTCTCCTTGTGGCGGGCATCATCTTCATCTTTACTGCACTGACCTACGCCGAAGGGACTGCCATGTACCCCGAGGCCGGCGGCTCATCCAGCTTTGCCCGACACGGTATCAATGAGTCCACTGGCTTCGTTGCCGGGTGGGCCCTCATGCTCAGCTACGTGGTGACGATGGCTATTTCCGCTTTTACCGTTCCCTTCTATCTCGCGTACTTCTGGCCTCCTCTGAAGGAGTCCCCGGCAGCGGCCACCTCGCTGGCCATCGTTATTATTCTCCTGCTCGCCGCTCTCAACCTGCGTGGAGTGAAGGAAACATCGTTCTTGAACATAACCCTGGCGGTGATGGACGTGGCTATGCAGGTGCTGGTAGTGGTCCTTGGTCTAATCTTCCTTTTCAATCCGGGGCTCATTCTCCAGCGGGTGACAAGCCTCTGGCCCAGCACCACCAACCTCATCTCCGGCATTGCTGTGGCTGCCATAGCCTATACGGGTGTAGAGACTATCTCCCAGCTGGCTGAGGAGACGAGGCATCCGCAGGTGCGGGCGCCAAGGGCCTATCTACTGATGATGCTCACCGTGATGGTCATCTTCACCGGCATCTCAACAATAGCCTTCTCAGTGATGTCCCCTCAGGAACTGGCTCAAAATTGGTCCCACGACCCTGTGGCTGGCATAGTCCATTACCTCCCCATAGAGATAGCTGCGAAAGCTCCCTCCGACCCCGTTGGCCACATGCTCTATACTCGTCTCGCAGAGATATTGGGCAGTTTCCTGCCATTTCTGGTCGCCCTGCTGGCCAGCACCATACTGCTCATAGCTGCCAACTCCGGCCTGATGGGTATATCCCGCCTGGCCTTCTCCATGGGGCAGCACCGGCTTGTTCCCCCTGTCCTCGGCCGCGTACATCACCGTTTCCACACTCCGTATGTTTCCATTGCCATCTTTTCGGGCGTGTCCATCCTCATCCTTCTTCCCGCTTTTTTCCGGGCGGATTTCTTCAGTCAGCTCGGCAGCCTGTATGCCTTCGGATCACTGTTTTCCTTCGCCCTCGCTCATGCCGCCATCTTGATGTTGCGCATCAGAAAGCCCGAAGTGCCGAGACCTTTCAAACTCGGTGCGAATATTCGCTTCGGAAATTGTGAGCTTCCCATTACGGCCATACTGGGACTGCTGAGCACCTTCGCCGTGTGGGTCATCCTGGTAATTGTACAGCCTTACAGCCGCTGGTTGGGATTCGCCTGGATGCTGGTCGGCCTGGTCCTCTACGGCATCTACAGGCACAGGGCCAAGACAAAAGAGTGAAGGCCTTCGGAAAACCTGTAATTGCCAAGTATGGGCTGGCCCCTTATAATATCCTCCCCGCTCGCATGGCTGGAGCGAGAATGA
>JAUYGE010000190.1 GCA_030690705.1 Dehalococcoidia bacterium
GGCCAACTTGTCCAGCACTTCAGCGCATCTCCTCATCTGAGGGTAGAGAGCAAGCGCAATGAGTTCCTTCACGTACTCTTTGGACAATTCGATTCTTTGCTGTGACAGCTGACGCCGGTTTATGAAGACTCCGACCAGTGCAGCGAAAGCCGTAATTAGCGACAAAGTAACCAGAAGCATCCCCATCGTCGGCCTCCTTGGACCAGGTGCTAGCGATGATTCTATCACCTCTGGGTGAGGGCTCGCAGGGGATTAGCGTCCTTTGTCACTCGAAAGTCTGTATTGCTCATGTTATACGGCCTTGACCTGCCCCCAATAGTGATACCACTTGTTAAGTTAGTCCCGCCACCATTTGGACCTGCCAAACCTTCCTAACCTGAAGTGCCCAGTCTCAGGGGTTCACTCCACTTCCCTTTCTTCCAAGGTAGAAGGGAACCAACTGGATTCCCGCCTTCGCGGGAATGACAGACTCTTTGTCATTGGGAGGCCTTCACTTCATGTCATTCTGAAGGAGCAAAGCGACTGAAGAATCTCTCTTCGGGACAGAACTCGGCCACCCACCACACCGGGTTGCGAGATCCTTCGGCCTCCCGCTACATCGGATGGCCTCAGGATGACAGAACTCCACGGATTGCTTCGCCCCGATTTCATCGGGCTCGCAATGACGGTGATTATGTCGTTGCCAAGCTATGAGCGGGGACGAATGGACGGCAATCTTCGCTCCATCTCATCCGCCACATCGCCCAGGCCCAGGCGTTCGAGGGTGCTGCGGGTGGGAATGCTGCTTTCGACATCCCACCCCCTGAGGCGGTAGTACTCGTCCAGCAGGTGCTCGAATTTCTCTTTCTCCATCTTAAATCCCTTGAGCGGCCCCGCCGGGTAAGGCACATCGAAGAACATCTGCGGCAGAGTGTCATCCTTCCTGCTCATCCCGCTGCGGACGTTGAAGGCCTTTTCCAGGTTCCACACCCTCTCGGCGACACCCATCAGGTCCTCCCCCGTCAGGTCAACCCCGATCAGAGGCGAGAGTATCCGGGCGTAATCATGCTCATCGAGACCGTCAAGGGGAGGACGGGAGTAAAACTTGCAGGTGCCCAGGATGTCCTGCAAGGTGCAAAGATGCTGGGCCTTGATAACGATGGCCGCCTTGCCCTCATGGCTGAGGGGATTGCCCGCTTCAGGATGCCCCCAGAGCTTCATTGAGACCTCGGGAGGAGCCCTGAATATAGGCCAGCCCTTGAGGTGGTCCGCCCCTCTGGTGGAGGTGGCTGTAGCGAGGGCGCAGGCGTAGTTGCCCCTCGGGGTCGCCTCCTGAGAGATCCGGCCCTTTATGGTGTAGGCGTATTTCCCCGCCTCCTTGCCTGATGCTTTGGCCGCCCTGGCCAGCCCTTCGGCCAGCAAATCGCCGAAGCCCTCTCTGAAGGTGATCCGCCTCAGAAGCTCCAGGGCCGCACGCTCGTCCCCAAACCCCAGCGCCAGCCCGTCAGTATCCTTTTCGGTCAATATCCCCTTTTGCAGGCAGTCCGCCGCCCAGGCCAGCAACAGGGCCACCTCGGAGGCATCCACCCCATAGTCCGTGCAGTACTTCGAGATGGCTATCCCGAAGGCCATGTTGGTGGAACCGTACCACATGAGGAAGGAGCCAAGGGAGCCGAACTCGAAACCCTCCGAGGCTATGCCCTTGTATGGCCCGTTCTTTATTACGGCAAAATGAGAGCACTGCTGGCCGCAGGCATAGCAGCCCAGGGAGGCGATGGCGAACTCCGCGGCAAATTTCTCACCCGATATATTTTCGAGGTGTGACTCCGTCACCTCGCTGAGGCCAAAGTTATTAAATGTGCCCATGCCGTGGCGGCTGATGGGATCGACGAGCTCCATGGTGCCCATTTTTCTCCGGTTTCTGTACTGGCCGCTCAGGACCCTCTCTGCCTTCAGCCGGATCTCCCAGCAGGCCTGCTGTAGCTCTTGAGGACGGGCGACCCTGATGCCCTTGGTACCCCGCACCACCACCGCCTTCAGCCTCTTCGAGCCCGCCACGGCGCCGACGCCACCCCATCCTGCCACCCGCGTGGGACTGCTCACGATAACCGCGAAGCGGACCAGGTTCTCTCCGCCAGGGCCGATACAGGCTATCTGAACGTCCGCTCCCAGCTCCCGCCTCAGTATCTCCTCGGTCTCCGGGACCGTTCGGCCCCAGAGGTGCCGGGCGTCCCTTATCTCCACCCGGTCATCGTCAATCCAGAGGTAGACCGGTACTGCCGCCTTGCCCTCGATTATCAGGGCGTCGTATCCCGCCTGCTTGAGCGCTGGGGCGAAGTGCCCTCCGCTGTTGGAATCGCCGAAGATCCCGGTTATCGCCGACCTGGCCACTATCTCCAGCCGGCCGGAGGCGGGCGCCGGCGTGCCTGTCAGTACGCCTGTGCTGAAGATGAGAAGGTTCCTCTCATCCAGTCCGTCGGCAACCTGAGGTGTCGCACCGTCCCAGAGGATTTTGGCGCCGAAGCCCTCGCCCCCCAGCCACTTCAGGGCGAAAGCTTCATCCAGGGGCTGCCTGGCCACCCCGCCCTTGCTCAAGTCCACCCGTAAGAGCTTACCCGACCAACCGTACATCCAAACTTACCTCAGAAAATGCTACTTTCTACAAAAAGCAAGAGGCCATCTAGCAACAGCTACAGGATGAGGTTAGTGCCGTTCGTGGTGAGCCCGTCGAACCACAACGGTCCCGATGTAATCGGGATTCACCCTTCGACAAGCTCAGGGCGAACGGATTGCTAAACGGCCTCGAACCTTGTTGGGAAACCTAGCCTCTTACCCCCAGCGCCTTCAGCCAGAACTCCGATGAACGCTTCATGTTCTCATCGGTCAGTATCGCCGCCGGGATGGGTATGTAGGTGATGCCCCTCTCGGCGACGATCTTGTGTATCCTGGACTGCTTGGCCACCATTGGGTCGAAGACCAGGGAGCGGTTGGCCTCAGACCACGTCAGGAGGCCCTCGGCAGCGCTTATGTTCTCCACAAAGAGCCTCGCCGCATTGGGGTGCGGCGGGTTCTTCGGCACCGACATCGCGAAGTTGACCGCTACCACCGGGGAGAGGGGCGCATAGTTCAATGGGGCTCCCCTGTCGATCAAGGCTTGAAGAGTAATCGAAGCGGCTGAAATGAAGAGGGGTCTTTCGCCCGCGGCAATCATCTCCATCGGGTAGCCACGGACGACCAGGGGACGAGTATTCTGAATCACGTCGGTCCAGAATTTCTCGGACTTCTCCCAGTTGAGCTTCCCGCCTTCCCCCCACACGTAGGCCATATCGAGGGGGTTCTCATCTCCCGAGTTGGACACCATCGTCCTCCCCCTCCACTTCGCATCCTTCAGGTCATCCCAGGTCTTCGGAACTTCCTGCGGAGAAACCAGATTCGTATTGTATCCGTGTACCCTGAGGTTGGCAATGTGAACGCGGTAGAAATCGTTCTTCGGCTGATTGGTCCAGGTACTGGTGACCGCCGGCCAGGCGTACTGCTGAATGACGCCCAGCTCCTGGAGGTCTATGGTATCGTTCTCGGTGGTGGAGATGAAGTCGGCGGTGAACTTGCCGGCCTTGGCCTCCTCCGCCAGCTTGGCCAGTATCTCAACCGACCTGGCGTCCCACACCTTCAGCTCAATGAATGGGTACTTGTCATTGAACTGCTTCTTGATCCGGTCCAGGTCGGTAATGGTGTTGGTCCACACCACCACCTGACCCTCTTTCTTCGCCGCCTCTATAACCTGCTGGTCAACGCCGGTCGCCGGCTTGGTAGGGCCCGCTGCGGGGGCAGCCGGCCTCTCCGGGGTCGGAGCCGGCGTACTCGGCGTGCCGGAGTGGGGAGCAGGCGCCGCACAGGCCGCCAGCACCAGGCCAAAGGCCAGAACCAGAGTCAGTAACCAGTATCCAGAATTCCGCATATGACCTCCTTATTTATGGTTCATAAGGTTTATAAGGTTCATTCACGTTATAACCTTTTAACCTTCTAACCTGTAAACCCGTAACCTGGTTTAGGGCTTCGAGTTCTGTTTCTTCAGGGCCTCCAGCACCTTCTCCTTGGTAATGGGAATGTCATTTATCCTGACTCCCACCGCATTGTAGATGGCGCTGGCAATGGCCGGCGATTGAGGCACCATCACCCCTTCCGAGAAGCCCTTCGCCCCATAGGGGCCGTCCCGGTGCAAATGAGTGGGCACCAGCGACGTGGTGACCTTGTCGTTGTACGGGCCATCGAGCGCCGTCGGCATCTTGTAGTCCATGAAATTGGGCGTGACCACCTTCCCCTGCCTCACCACCACCTCTTCTGACAGGGCGCTGCCGATGGCCATCGTCCTCCCGCTCTCTATCTGTCCCTCACACAACTTTGGATTTATGGGCTGGCCCATGTCAAAGCAGTCCGCCATGCGCAGGACCTTCACCTCACCGGTCTCCGTGTTGACCGACACCTCCGCCGCCGTAGCGCCGTAGCTGTAACCCATCACCGGCCGCTTCGACTGGCCGGTCGCCAGGTCCTCGCCGGCCACCGGGCCGGTATATACCCCGCGGCCGATGAGCTCACCCCCTTTGATAAGATAACCCAGAGGAGTGAAGAGCTCGGACACCTTCACCGCCCTCTCCGGGACCCCCCTTACATACACCAGGCCGTCCTTGATCTCCAACCCCTCGGGTGGCACTCCCAGCTTACCCGAGGCCAGCTCGAAGAGCTGCCTTTTGGCATCCAGACAGGCCAGCCGGGTCGCATTGCCCGACTGCATCGTCGAGCGGCTGCCCACGGTACCAAACTCGTAGTAGGTCCGGGCGGTGTCCAGGCCCACCAATCTCACCTTGTCCACCGAGGTCTTGAACTCCTCGGCGGCCACCTGGGAGAGAACGGTGTGGGCCCCCTGACCCTGGTCGACGACGCTGTGGCGCACCTCGATGGCCGCGTCCTCATGCACCTTGACCAGCACTATCGAGGTAGTGCCGCCGGTTACCATGCGGTTGGCCACCGCCATCCCCTTTCCCCTTTTCCAGGAACCCTTCTCGCGCTGGGGCTCAGTGCCCCAATCAAGCTGCTCGGTCACCCTGTCCATGCAGTCCTCCACGCCGATGCTGTGAACGGGCATGCCGCAGCCATCCTCCTCTCCCTCGCGCAGGATGTTCTTACGCCTGATCGCCGTTGGGTCTATCTCCAGCTTTCTGGCCAGGAAGTCCATCTGGCTCTCGATGGCCCACTGCACCTGGGTGGAGCCGAAGCCACGGAAGGGCACCGAGGGCGGCTCATTGGTGGCCACGGTATAAGCATCAATTCTGAAATTGGGTATGCGGTAGGTGGCCGAGGCGCCATAGGTGGCGCTGCGGCAGACCACGGCCGTGAGGCCGCAGTAGGCGCCGGAATGCACGATTACCTTAACGTGCCGCGCTACCAGGGTCCCGTCCTTCTTCACACCATCCTTGACATAGGTAATCAGGGGCTCACGGCTGCCCCCATCCATCATGAACTCCTCACGGCTTAGCACCAGCTTGACCGGACGGCGCGCCTTCAGCGCCAGCAGAGAGGCCTGCACCATCTGATGTGCTTCAGCCCTGGACCCGAAGCTACCACCGACGGGAGGAACGATTACCCGCACCTTGGAGGGAGGCAGTCCGAAGAGATAACCGAGCACCCCCCTTACGCTGAAGGCCATAATGCAGGCGCCGTGCACTGTCAGGCTGCCGTCGGACTCCCACTGCGCCAGGGCGTTCAGCGTCTCCAGCGGCCCCTGGTGTATCCGGGCGCAAGAATAACGGTTCTCCACCACCAGGTCGGCCTCCTTGAAGCCCGCCTCCAGGTCCCCTTTGGTCACCAGGCGGTAAGTATAGACGTTGGGGCACTGGGCAACGCCCGGGAGGAGATAGGAAGGTGGCAAGGGGGCCCGCCGGTACTGGGCGAAATCGGGATGGACCACCACTGAGGGATTGGGCTTCATCGCCTCCTCGGGGTCGAAGATGGCCGGCAACAGCTCATAGTCCACCTTGATGAGCGCCAGCGCCTCCTCGGCCGCCTCCGGACTCTCTGCGGCCACACCGGCCAGGGCCTCCCCCACAAAACGCACCTCATCCGAAGGGAAGATGCTCCGCTCGCGGGCGAAGGCGCCGAACTTCTCCGCCGGGGCGTCCTTGCCGGTGACCACCGCCTTCACGCCGGGGTATTTCTCCGCTCGCGAGGTATCAATACGCAGGATGCGGGCATGGGGGTGGGGGCTCCTCAAGAGTTTGCCATAGAGCATGCCGGGCGCCCTGAGGTCCACCGAGTACCGGAGCCTGCCGGTCACTTTCTCCAGGGCATCTACCCGTGGAACGCTCTGGCCCACTACGGAAAGCTCAGTCATTCTATCCTCCAAGACTCTGTGAATTCAGCGACTGCCAGAAAGGAGTAATGTAATATCTCCTCACGCAGATGTCAACCTCGACCGCACCGTCATTGCGAGCGAAGCGAAGCAATCCGTCACTTGCCACCCTCTCCCTTGACGGGAGAGGGTGGCTAATCCTCACGGTCCCCCTCTCTCTAACTCTCCCCCTCCAGGGGGGAGAGGACTTACGGATTGCTTCGTCCCGACGTGTCGGGACTCGCACTGACAGCTTGGTGGGTTACGCTTCGCTTAACCCACCCTACACTCTAAGTGCCCCGGCGCCGCTTTATCTTCCCCAGTCCCTCCAGCATCATCTCCCGGGTGATGGGCAAGGACTTGACACGCACTCCCACGGCACGGTAGACGGCGTTGGCGATAGCCGGGGCGACAGCGCAGTTGGTGGACTCGCCAAACCCCTTGGCCCCGAAAGGCCCGTCCTTATGAGGGGTGCCCGCTATCATCGAGCTGGTGTCATCTCCCAGAGGTATCTCCATCATGGAAGGGAGCTTATAGTCCACGAAGTTCGGGTTCAGCGTCACGCCGTTCTCCACCACCAGCTCCTCAAACAGGGTGCGCCCGATGCCCATGCCGGTGCCGCCATCTATCTGGGCCTCACACATCTTCACATTCACCGGCTGGGCCACATCATGGCATTGCCCCAACCGCAACACCTTCACCTCGCCGGTTTCTTCGTTCACCGCCACCTCGGCCACCGTGGAACCGTAGGTGTTCTGATAATCTGGGAAAACGTGCTTCTTCCAGCACTTCTCTATCTGCTCCTTGCTCCTCGCACGTCCGGTGTATACCCCCTTGCCGATGATCTCCCCTCCCTTCGCCGTGCCTCCGCCGCCGGGCACAAAGACGTCGCTCAGCTTCAGGGGCTCGACGTTCTTGCCCGCGACGTGTATCTTTCCCTCTTTGATACTCAACTGGTCGGGACTCACCTGAAGCCGGCCCGCCGCAATCTCGAGAATCTGCCGCTTGGCATCCTGGCAGGCCAGGCGAACAGCGTTCCCGGTAGTGAAGGTGGTCAGGTTGGCTGTGGAAACAATATCAAAGGGGGTAAGGGCAGTATCGGAGAAGACGACCTTCATCTTGTCCATAGTGGTGCCGAATTCCTCGGCGGCGATTTGAGCCAGGGCGGTGTTGGAGCCCATGCCGCCCTCGGTGGCGCTGTGGCGCAACTCAATGGTGCCGTCGCTGTGCACCTTCACGGCCGCCAGAGAATAACTACCCACCAGGCCCGTCTTGCCCTCGAGGGCAAAGCCAACCCCTTTGCGCCAGGGGGCCTTTACCTGATACTTTTCCTCGTCCTTCTTGAGCCATGCCAGCACCTTGTCCAGGGTTTCCTGCGCCGCCATATTGTCATTGATCATGCCCAGGATGTTCTCGTCGCCCTGCTTGAACAGGTTCTTTCGCCTGAACTCGGCCGCGTCCATTCCGAGCTTCTCCGCGAGGATATCCATCTGAGACTCCAGGGCGAAGACAAGCTGAACGCCTCCGAATCCGCGCAGGGGGCCGGCCGGAGGCTCGTTGACCGCCACAGCATAGGAATCCCACCGGAAATGGGGAATCTTATAGACAATGGCCGCACCCGAGGCCACGTTCTCCGTAATCATGACCACGCGACCGACATAGGCGCCGCAGTTGATGATGGCGTCTATCTTTCTGGCCACCAGCGTGCCGTCCTTCTTCACCCCGTCCTTGATGTCCATTATCATCGGCACATCGGTAATCCCGTCCACAAAGGTCTCTTCGCGGCTGTAGATGAGCTTGACCGGCCGGCCGGTCCTGGAGGACAGGAGGATCGATATCGGAGCGGCCATGACGAACAGTTTTCCTCCAAAGCCGCCGCCGATGTAGGGAGCGATCACCCGCACTTTGGCGGGAGGCACGCCGAAGATGCGGGCGAGGAAGCCCCTGGCTTCGTGTGGATGCTGTTCGCTCGCCCACACGGTGATGCTACCGTCGGGGTCGACCTGCGCCAGGGCGGCGTGAGGCTCCAGAGCGCAGTGCTGCATCCGCGTGACGGTGTAGCGGTTCTCCACCACCAGGTCGGCTTCGCGGAATCCCTTCTCGATGTCCCCCTCGGCCAGGTCGTAGCGGTAATAGATATTGGGACGGTCCGGGTCAACTATGTCCATGACGGGCAAGTTCGCGTAAGCGGCGATACGCGGCAGCTGGCCGTGTCCGGCCTGGATCACCACCGCCGGGTTGGGCTTCATCGATTCCTCGGGGTCCAGCACCGGCTTGAGCTCTTCGTATTCCACGTCAATCAGGTCGATGGCCTCCTCCGCCGCCTCAAGAGTCTCAGCCGCCACTGCCGCCACGGCTTCGCCAACGAAGCGGACGACCTCCTGGGCGAGGATGGGCCTCTCCAGGAAAACCCCCATCTTCTCTTTCGAAGCATCCTTGCCGGAGACCACTGCTTTGACACCGGGGAGCTTCTCCGCTCGCGAGGTATCCACGCTCACAATCCTGGCATAGGGGTAAGGGCTGCGGAGTACCCTGGCGTGAAGCATTCTGGGCAAGGTGAAATCCGCCGTATACCGGGCCTTGCCCATGACCTTGTCAGGACCATCGACGCGCGGCACGCTCTTGCCGATGACGGAGAGTTCTGCCATTGGAGCCTCCTTCGGATGAGATGCGCTACGGGGGCCTTCAGAGGCCGGCCCCCGGCTTGATCACCGGACCTAACCGTCATTGCGAGGAGCCGTAGGGTGGGTTAAGCGCGGACGGGGTGTGCGTTCTGGGGCGGCCGTGCGAACCCACCACTCCCTGGTGGGTCCGCACACCGACCACTTCTCCTCCGCACCACTTGTGTGCTTGACCCACCCTACATTGCTACTCCTTAGCAGGGCCCCCGCTGAGATCTATCAGGGCTTATCTTTTGACGGCTTGTCCTTCAAGGGATACTGGTGACGGCAGGGGTACCATCTCCGGTTCCCCCCGCAGTTGGGGTAGAACCGCCCGGCGCAGGGCGCAACCTCCTCGCCCACGGTCTGCCACAGCCTGCACCTGAACTCTATTGGATAGGAGTCCTGCGCCTTGTCCTTCTTTTGCGGTGGCTTGGAAAGGTCAACTTTCAGAAACAGGTCAGCCATACCTTACTTTGTCCGCCTCCTGGAGTTAACGAACCAATTCTTCAAAAACTCGGCCTTATGCCTATTTTAGCAGAGAGGAAGGCGAACATACCAGCGCGCAGATGGCAGCCCGGCCTTTATCAATATTGTAAATGGTGTCGCGTCAAACGTGCCCTGGATTGGGCCCGGTTCCGGCCTTGGCCGCTATCTCGGCCACAAGCTCTGAGAAAGTGGCGGCAGTTGAAGTCTGGAAGATTCCGTAGGGGACTTTCACATATTGCCACGCAGCCCCTGTCATGGCTGACGCATCTTGGCACCACTGGGAAACGCGCGCGTCTTTGCGCTCCACTTCTACGTCTTCGATGCCTTTGGTCTCGACCACCCACCTCTCACCTGTCACCGAGCGGATCATAAAGTCGGGATAATAGCACCTGATAGCGCCTTCTGAATTCTGGTAGTCAAGGCTGAAATGGGTATACAGGTTGTTCCTGGCGTAGGCGGCAACATCAGAGGCTTTGTCCAGAAAGGAAGCGAACTCGGTCTCAAACTCATTATCGCAGGCCGCCAGGTTGAAAACGGTCTTCATCCCGGGGTAAACAGGACGGCTCCACTCATATCCAGGCGTGTTGCTGAAACGCAACACCTCGCCGGTTGGCCTGACCGCTTGGGTCTGCACAGAGCGCTCCCTGATAGCTTCCACAAACGCCTGGAATACTGCGGCCTTGGCATCCGGCTTGTTCAGCCGCACCAGAACATGGTCTTTCTCCATGCTGGCCGGAACACCAAAGAGCACCGTCTCAATGTACTCTTTAACCAGTCCGGCAAGGCGGTGGAACTGTCCTGTCAGGTGGCACTCTCTCTCAATGATCCTGCACATCACGGAGATGTAACCCACAGGGTCGGCGGGGAAGTCCCGCTCGATCTCATGCTGCTCCACCACCCGGAGGGTGAGCATCTCCCTGCCCGTATAGCCAATGGTATCCTCACGGACAAGGCCTGCCTGGGGCGGGGAGACACGCCGGGGCCTGATATCCCCAAGCTTCAAAGTCTCCAGCCCCGCTGTTGACGTCACCAGGGCGGGACTCAAGAGAGGCACTTCGACGTCGTACTGCAGCTTGGAGTTGTCCACGTACACCGGGTGGAAGTTGGGTTTTACACCCTCCACCGGCACCCATTCGACCTCAAGCCCCTCCTCTTCCAGCTCGTTCTTCCAGAAGGGCTTGAAAGCTTCGTGCTCGATAACTATGACCTGCTCATCATTGCCGGAAGCCGGCAGACTCATGCGGCGAAGGCCGCGTCCCAGTGTTTGCTCCGGGAGAATCTGCGCCTTGGCAGTGTATGGTCGCAGAGGAACGATGACCACCACATTGCGCACATCCCAGCCT
>JAUYGE010000194.1 GCA_030690705.1 Dehalococcoidia bacterium
TCCCTCACGCCGTTGCTGTGGACGGGCATGCCGCAGCCATCTTCCTCCCCTTCCCTCAAGATGTTCTTCCGCCTGATCTCGGTGGGGTCCATCTCCAGCTTTTCCGCCAGCATGTCCATCTGGCTCTCAATGGCCCACTGGACCTGGGTCGAGCCAAAGCCCCTGAAAGGCACTGCCGGCGGCTCATTGGTGGCGACAGCATAGGAGTCCACCTTGAAATTGGGCACACGATAGGTGGCCGAAGCGCCAAAGGTGAGGCTCCGACAGACCGCCGCCATAAGACCGCAATAGGCTCCACCTTGTACGATCGCCCTGACATGCCGGGCTACCAGGGTGCCATCCTTCTTCACCCCGTCCTTGATATAGACGACAAGTGGCTCTCTGGTGCCCCCATCCATGAGAAACTCCTCACGGGTTAGCACCAGTTGGACCGGCCTCCCGGCCTTTTGGGCCATGAGCGCGGCCTGGGCTGCCTGAGTAGCTTCTCCCCTGGCGCCAAAGCTTCCACCACTCAAGGGCGTCACAATCCTCACCTTTGAAGGAGGAAGTCCAAAGAGGGTGCAGAGCATACCTCTAACCCTGAAGAGCATGGTTGAGGCCGTCCATACTGTCAGGCTGCCGTCTGATTCAAATCGAGCTATGGCGCTAAGCGGCTCCATAGCTCCATGGTGTATCCTGGCTGTGGAGAAGCGGTTCTCCAGCACCAGGTCGGCCTCCTTGAAACCTCTCTCCACGTCGCCGCGGATTATGGGACGATAGCCATAAATATTGGGGGACTGTGGTATGCCGCGAAGGCTGTCAGGGGGAGGCAGGGGTTGGCGGACATACTTGGAGAAGTCCGCATGCACCGCCACCGGAGGATTGGGCTTCATCGCCTCTTCAGGGTCGAACACCGCCGCCAGTTCCTCGTAATCCACCTTGATCAGGCGGAGGGCTTCCTCGGCCGCCTCTACGCTCTCCGCCGCCACACCGGCGACTCCTTCCCCAACAAAGCGCACCACGTCAGTCGGGAAAATCGACCGCTCCCTCGCCAGAAAGCCGTACTTCTCCACCGGAGAATCCCTGCCGGTAACCACCGCCTTCACCCCCGGGTACCGCTCCGCTCCCGACGTGTCGATATGGATGATGCGGGCGTGGGGATGGGGACTCCTGAGAAGCTTGCCGTAGAGCATGCGTGGCACCTTCAGGTCCACGCCGTATCGCGTCCTGCCGGTCACCTTGTCGAGGGCATCCACCCGCGGTACACTCTGACCAACGACAGAAAGCTCAGCCATGTCCCCCTCCTAAAGCCCTATTCCAGCAGTTCAGACAAGCTCATGCGGCAGCCCACAGTCGACGCCACCGCAACCTTGTCCTCAGGGACACCTTACCGGTTGCCCCGCCAG
>JAUYGE010000211.1 GCA_030690705.1 Dehalococcoidia bacterium
TGGATGTCAGGGATGGGACGGTCTTTGTGAAGGGTGTGACGGAGAGGGCGGTGAAAGTATCCGATCTTTTCACCCCTCTGGGCTACCTGGTCAAGGGAGGCGAGCTAATGGGTCGTGGGGTGTACACCGCGCCGATAAGCAGCGAAGACCTGGCGACCGGCCAGGGCAAGAGGGTGGTCTTCGGGTATGCCCACGGCGCCTCAGCCGCCGAGGTGGCGGTCAACGTCGAGACAGGGGAGGTGAAGGTCCTGCGCCTGGGGGACTGCTTTGATATGGGCCAGCCCATAAACCCGAAGCTGTGTGAGGGGCAGATGGATGGCGGCCGGGCCATGGGACTGGGCAGCACCCTGTCCGAGGAGGTGTTGCTGCGGCAGGGGAAGATAGTCACGCCGAACTACATGGACTACAAGATGCCGACGGCGGCTGACTTGCCGGCGAACGGCGAAGCGGTCTCCTATCTGATGTCCTCAACTCCTCACCGGGATGGCCCCTATGGGGCCAAGGGTTTCTCGGAGGGAGTCAATGTGCCTCAGTCGCCGGCCATCGCCAGCGCCATCTACAACGCGGTCGGCATACGGATCAAGGATATCCCCATCACCAGGGAGAAGGTGCTGCGGGCGCTGCGGAAGCGCTGACCTTCCACTTTGCTTCATTGCGAGCCCATCCTCCCCATGAAATCGGGATTCGGGTTGAGGTGTACCCCGTCTTAGGGTCAATGGCTAACACTCGTCAGGGAAGAGAATGGTTGTGGCGCTCCAGTCAGCCTCGGTAATTGTCCAGATGGTGGCTACTCCGTCTTTGGGGAAACGGTCATCGTTGTAGGCCGATGGTAGCCGAGTGCCTTGTTTGAGCGCCTGGTCATTAGTCTCTTTATCCTCGTCATCCACATCTCTCCAGGGAAGAAACGCTCGTAATCTTAGAGCACCTTGCTCATATTCACGTCCAAGCCCGCGGCCCTCAACTCTCTTACCAAAGTAAGCTTCCAGCCACCGGTAGCATCCAATGGAACGTAGACCACACCAGAATAGTCCGAAGGCGGCTCGACTCCTTCGATACAGAGAACGCAGACCTTCTCTCTGCCCAATACTCCGATGAAATATCCCAACTCGAATATAACGTTTTGGCGGGCCCGGAGGTACATGACGCCCTCCTTGCTCCATCCGATATCGTCAGGTGTCAGGAGAACGACAGCAAAACCCACCGAATTAGCATCCCGCTCCAATTTCTCGATGATGGTCTTTCCCAGGTTTGACTGCTCGTGGAGGATCACCGGCTTCAAATCGAGGTGCTCCAAGAACCGGGCGACTGTCTGCTTTGCGGTCTCGTCTTGCCCGTGAACGACGAAGACCGCTGACATGTCACTAGGTGCGCGGTTCTCTGCCGTACTTGCTCGAGGACTTCCGTGCAAATTCACAGGCTCATCATACAAAGGGAGTTTTTCGACTACTGACCGCAGACGGCGAAGTTTCTCTTCCACATCATTATTGTGGAACCGCACTTTTGTCTCAAGAGAGTGTGCCCCCAATACAACGCTACCAACATGGAGGTAATACTCCGTTGAGACGGCCGGAGAATCAAACAGCTTTTTCAAGAGGTCTCTATTGAAGTCGTTCCAGCTGTAATACTCGTGTAGTAGCCGTTTGTACTCGGCTTCCGGGGAGAGGCTGTAGTCACCAAGAATGAGTCCCTGTCCTTTTTCAATCTGGCGACCGATCAGTTCCTCCGCCTTTTCCCTAGTTGTCGTGAGTCTCGGCAGAGGTTGCTCCGCCAGAGGTTGACTTGCGTCACTTCTCTTTGTCATCTTCGTACTCCTCCGCCGAGAAGACTTGGGGCTGTCACCAAAAACGTGGAGATTGACGAATTGGGACCACGGCAACTGGGACCATGCTGCCGACTGAAAGCCCGGATGGCAACTATCGTCTGCAAGCCAAATAGCCCAACCCGCAGGTCACTGACTCGCCCAGTGATCATGCACTCGTTTCACTTCTTTGACCCAGAAGTCTTCTCTCGCAGCTTGAACAGGCTCTGGAGGATTTCTGTGCCTATCCTCCCAGTGCTTGGCCAGCAGATGCTGGGGCATAGTGGAGAATCCCCAGTACCCAGCCCCGGGCCTAGACGTGTCCTGATTTACTGCCAAGGAGGAGATTAGCGGATAACCTTCGTCGAGCTCATATTGACTGCAGGCCCCCGCGACCCACGCAATCTTCAGTGGGAACCACTCGTAGTCGGGAAATGTCGGCATCCCGATTAATCTCGCGAGGTCACCGTAAGTAATGAGACACTTCTTCTTTGCCTCTTCGATAAGGGCTGCGTGAGCCCGGCGCACGAAGGGTTCCCATTCATCCCAGCTAGTGATGACACATCCTCGGGCCAGTTGCCCATTGAATATCACTCTGAGACGGACGTCGCTAAGTGCTCCCTCCAACTAGTCCTCCTAGCGCAACCCAGCAGTTGCCCCTTGGTGCGACTGCCACCGTGACATGGATTCTCGGTCTAACCGTAGGCTGCACCATCCTACTCCTTTCATCGGTTCCGTACCACTCCAAAACGGGGACGCCTCCCACGCTAGCAGCAACAGTGCTATTATTGACACTATTTGGCACCGACTCGAACATTCCTGACTATCGTGCAATCTCGTCTTGTCCTAAGAATTGTCTGGAGACGGATTGTTTCTGGGACCGGGCAATATCCATTCGTTGACAGATGCTACTATCTGTGGTAGCATACGGGCATATGGATGTGAGCTATGAAGGGTACTAAGAAGCTAGTCCAGAAGTTCCTCACCGACAGGATGCACATTACGGTTGAGGACTGCGACAGGCTTCTTGCTTCCCAGGGATACGAGTTGCGGAAGGGTGGCGGCAGCCATAGAACTTATCACAAGAAAGATGCCCGTCCTATCACGGTTGTCGGTCCCAAAGGCACGAAACATGTTAAGTCGGTTTACATCGACCTCATAATCAAGTATCTGAAACCGGAGGCTTAAATGGAGACTTTAGTTGAACGCAAACCATTGGAGTACTATCTCAGCCTGAAATACCCCGTTACAATTCACGCTGCACACGAAGGGGGCTACGTTGCCGAAATCGAGGATTTACCCGGCTGCCTGGCACAGGGTGAGACTTTAGATGAAGCATACGAGTTAATCGAAGAGGCTCGTAAAATGTGGCTGGATGTAGCCTACGAAGAGGGTCTGGGAATTCCCGAGCCGCGAGGCGAACAAGAATACAGTGGTAAGTTCTTTATCCGGGCTCCCAAGAGCCTGCATCGTAGCCTAGACCAGATGGCGAAACGGGAAGGGGTCAGCCTGAATCAATACTTGGTGACTACGCTGGCCCGCTCCATCGGTATGAAAGAAGCCCAAAAGTCCATGACCCGCAAGCGAGATGCCTCCAAAAACTAAGGCTCCGGTTCCGCCCGAGCCTCTCCTTTTCTGTCATTCTGAGTTCGCGAAGCAGAACGAAGAATCTCCACCGTCTGGCGATTGGGCGAGGAGATTCTTCGGCCTCCCGATGGAATCGGGATGGCCTCAGAATGACATTTCGTGAGAATGACGGGAGACGGATTGCTTCGTCCGCCGCAGGTGGACTCGCAATGACAGGCCGCGCCGAAGTGTCTACTTCTGGTTGTTCTTGTCCTGGAGTATCTTCTCGATGGCGCTCAGCTTCTGCTCGTTGTCGCTCTTGACCGGAGGAGCCCCGCTGTCGCTTTCTAGAGCTTTAAGGCGTTGTTCCAGCTTTCGCTGCTCATCGATGAGCAGCCTGATGGCCTCGTTGATAGGGTCGGGCAGATGGCCGTGCTCCAGGTCCAGCGCCTCCGGATGAGACTCGACAACTATCCTTCCCGGCACTCCTACCACGGTAGCTCCCGGCGGGACGGATTTCACCACCACGGAGTTGGCGCCGATGCGGGCCCCGGCGCCAACGATGATGGGGCCGAGCAGGATTGCGGCAGCGCCCACCACGACGTGGTTCCCCAGGGTTGGATGGCGCTTCTTTTTCTCCAGGGTGGTGCCTCCCAGCACGACCCCCTGATAGAGAAGGACATCGTCCCCGATTTCGGCGGTCTCGCCGATGACCACTCCGGACCCGTGGTCGATGAAGAAACGCCGGCCTATCTTAGCTCCGGGGTGAATCTCGATGCCCGTCCAGAAACGGCTCCAGTGTGAGAGCAAGCGGCCCGCGAGGTGAAGGCGGTGGCTCCAGAGGAAATGGGCGGTGCGGTGCATCCACAGGGCATGCAGGCCGGGGTAGCACAGCAGCACCTCCAGGGTGTTCCTGGCTGCCGGGTCTCTGGCGAAGACCGTCTGGATGTCTTCTCTAAGGGTGCTATAGCACATCTACGAGACTCTCAGAGAGTAATCCCCGCAAGGTCTTGTCATTGCGAGTGCCCGAAGGACCGAAGCAATCCGCGAGGGTGGGGACGGATTGCTTCGCTTCGCTCGCAATGACGGGGTAGACTGGCGTGCTCATGCTATACCATTCGTTGCTGGCCCATCATGCGCCGGAATTCCCTGATGAGGGTGTGGTTGGGCTGGCCGTCAGGCTGTTTCACGATAAGCTCCTCTTTGGGCCCGTCGTGGTACCACTGGCGCAGGAGGGAGGCGCTATTCTCTGGCAGGACATCAATCACGTTGGTATCGAACCCGATTTCAGCGCCCGCCCGGTCGACAGGCAAGCGGTGCTTTCGGGGATAGATGTGCATGTGCCAGCGGTAGTACTGACGGGCCTCGTCCTTCTCACCGAAGGGAGCCATGTGAATGGCGATATTGAGGTCGGTGACGCCCATGTAGAAGAAGAGGGCGGGGAAGATGCCCAGGGCAGGGCGGATGAGCCCGTTTCGCTCCGCTCTGTTCGTCTGCGATATGTGAGAGATGGGTTCAAGGGGGAAGAGAAGGACTTCATTGGGGCATGTCGGCGCGAAGGCGGAGGCGACAAAAACATCGTTGTCGTAAATCACCCTCTGGCCGCTCTTCCTCTCCTCTTTGGCCAGCAGGTCGAACGGGTTTGTCTTGTGGCGCTGGGCGAGCTGACGGCACCGCTGCAGTTCCTGGTCCTGCCTGGGGTCAGGGATGAAGGTCACGCTCTTCCGCTGGGAATGAGGGTGCTGCTGGGAGGCCCCGGCGAAAGCCCCCCAGTTGGTGAAGTCCATGAAGGCATAGACATCGCTGTCCTGTTCACAAATGGCGGCCAACTCGTAAGAGGACTCAATCATCCTCTCGAGGTCGTCGAAGTAAAGGTCGGAGAGGAGCATCTTGTGCCCGCCGAAAGGCGGATAAATGGTAATCCAGTCGTACTTTTCCCAGGGAAACTTGTTGGGAATGGAGACGCCGCCGGAAGCATGTTCCACCCGCTCCTCGGGCGTGCGTTTCTCATACTCACAGAAATCACACTTCGCCTGCGGCGTGATGTGGAGGTCCGAGGCGATGGCGACAGGCCGCTTGGCACGGATTTCCGAGATTCTGGAGACGACGCCGGACAGTGGATCGAGCCTGGTCAGATACTTGTTCCGCCAGATCTCTCCGTCTACGGTAAAAGGTATGGTATTCGCTGTGTATTGCTTAAGAAACATGTACTCCCCAGGATGCTCATCCGAAAGTTCGTGTTCCCTTGCCCTTTGGAGGGTATACTTTTATACTTTACCACAACTTAACTTGCGATTTCTATTGGCCTTGCGCTTTCTGACGATTCTGCCGTTGCCCTGGCCTCGACAGGCTGATGCTGGGGCAACCGGCCGCTCTCTGGCTTTTTTCCCCCTGGTCGGGCTGTTCATCGGGCTGGTCATGGCCGGGCTGGACATGGCCCTCGCCCCGGTCTTCCCTCCGCTGGTTACCGGGGCTCTGCTCCTCGGCGCCCTGGTGGTGTTGACCGGAGGTCTCCATCTGGACGGCTTTATCGACACCTGTGATGGACTGGCGAGGCATGGCAGTCTGGAGGAGAAAAGGGCCGCCATGCGTGACAGCCGGGTGGGCGCCTTCGGCGTGATAGGGGTGCTGAGCCTGATGCTGGTCAAGTATGCTTCCGTGGTCAGTCTGCATGAAGAGTCCCGCACCGTCGCGCTGGTGTTCATGCCGCTCCTGGGCCGGTGGTCCATGGTCTGGGCCATCCTCCGCTATCCTTACGCCCGCCCGGAGGGCGCAGGCAGGGTCTTCAAGGAGAATGCCAGTCGCTCGGCGCTGGTAATAGCGACGCTGGCCGCCGCCGTGCCGGCCTTCCTTCTTCTCGGCGTCCAGGGCCTGGTCATCCTCCTGAGCGTCTGGCTGCTGGCCTGGCTGTGGGCCGGCTTCCTGAGCCGCCGTTTCGGCGGGCTCACCGGGGACAACTACGGCGCTGTCAACGAACTGGCGGAGGTCTCCGTCCTGGTCCTGGTCCTGGTATTCTCCGGCATTGGTTGGGAGGGAGCTTGGCTGGTAAGGTTTTGATCTTGGGCGGACTCCGTAGCGGGAAGAGCCGGTTCGCCGTGGAGCTGGCAGCCCGGAGAGGCCGGCGGGTGCTCTTCGTGGCCACGGCTACCGCTGGGGACGCGGAGATGAAGAGGAGAATCGAGTTGCATCGCAAGGCCCGCCCGCCCGGGTGGAGGACTCTGGAGGTGCCGCGGGAGGTGGGTCAAAGCATCCTCAGGGGCCTGGGCGACGCTGAGGTAGTTGTCGTAGACTGCCTCACCCTGTTGGTGAGCAATGTGATGCAAGGCGGGGGCCAGGCTGCCATTCGGGCGGGCCAGGAGGCGCTGGGGAAGGCTGTCCTGGAAGAGATGGAATGGCTGGTGAAGTGTATGGAAGAGTCCCCGGCTGACTTCATCGTGGTTAGCAACGAGGTCGGCGCGGGGATAGTGCCGGTGAACCGGCTGGCGCGGGTCTACAGCGAGCTGCTCGGACAGGCCAACCAGATAGTTGCCGCGAAGGCCGACGAGGTCTATCTCATGGTGGCGGGGATACCGGTGCCGATTAAGCCGTAACAACAGCACCGTCATTGCGAGCCCTTCGCCGAAGGCTCAGAGCCTGTCGTGAGCATGGCGAAGGAATAAACTCCGCGAAGCAATCCTAAAACCTATCCTCTCTCCCCTGGAGGGGCTTGCCTTAAATGTCATTCTGAGGAG
>JAUYGE010000214.1 GCA_030690705.1 Dehalococcoidia bacterium
CACAATGGATACTGCCTGCCTGACGGGCAGTGCGAAGGAGGTCCGAGATACCCTCCCTGAAAGCCTTTTTCACCAATATGTCGGTACGGATGCCTTTTCATAAGATAATCTACCTGGTCTTCCGCAACAATCTTATCAAGATACGGAAATGCCAGAACTGCTGCGGCCATCACGGTGAGCCTGGCTATTGTGAATAAGATATAAAGACACCCTCTCCACTCAAGGGTCAGGGGAATATGTTGCGAGATCTTATTGCTCTTACTGGCTGCCCCGCCAGGATTCGAACCTGGGCTCAAGGATCCAAAGTCCTCTGTGCTACCACTACACAACGGGGCACTGCCGGTCCATTTCGCTTGAGACAGTCTGGTGCCGAAGGTCGGACTCGAACCGACACGAGGGTTGCCCCCCAACAGTTTTTGAGACTGTCGCGTCTGCCTGTTCCGCCACTTCGGCCTTCATCTCAAAACGCTCTTGTTGCGACAGTGCCGAGGCCCAGAATCGAACTGGGGACACGCGGATTTTCAGTCCGCTGCTCTACCGACTGAGCTACCTCGGCGCAGGTGACATTTTAGATTCTAGCTAGCGCTGGTGTCAACTTGGGGGAGCGAAGGAGGCGAATCCCCCCGGCCTGTCATTCTGAGTTCGCGAAGCGGAACGAAGAATCCGCCCCCTGTCCTGGGTGGTGGATCCTTCGGCCTCCGCCTGCGGCGGATGGCCTCAGAGCCTGCCCTGAGTGGAACGAAGGGATGACATTTTCGCGAGAATGGCAATGGGGCGATGGCGTTCCCATGAATTGGGGCGCTGGAATGCCTATGACAGACGCTCCCGCTACATAATATTGACAACTTACCTCAGGTGACTCTATAGTGAAGCCGACCTCTCTGAAGGGTGAGGGGAACTTTATATGTCGCTCCGCAAGAAAACGCTGCTCTTCGCCGCCATAGGGGCAATGCTGATGATTGCCGTTCTCGATGCCCGTGGCCCCGCAAGTAGATAGATAACCGGATGACACTGCGTAGAAAGGCGTTGCTGATTGTCACCATTATCACGCTGTCCTTGATTGCCTTTGTGTACGTTACCTCCCAGGGTGTTTTGCTGGGTGGTTTCACCAAACTGGAGGAGAATTACAGCCGTCAGAACGTCAAGAGGGCCTTACGTGCTTTATCAGATGACCTCTCCAGCCTGGGAACTACTGCTCTGGACTGGTCGGCGTTGGATGACTCGTATGCCTTCGTTGAAGATGCTAATCAAGAGTTCGTAAGAGTGAACCTCGCTGATGCAACATTCTCCCGTTTAAGGCTAAACCTGATAATGTTTATTCATTCCTCCGGACGGGTTGTCTTCGGCAGGGCTTTTGACCTGGACAGGGAAGAGGTGGCGCCTGTACCAGCCAGCTTTCAGCAACTGCTTTCCAGGGACAGTCTCCTTGTCACTCATGCTGATGCCAAAAGTGGGCTTAGTGGCGTTATTCTGCTCCCCGAAGGTCCTATGCTCATTGCTTCCTATCCTATCGTAACCAGTGGAAACGAGGGGCCCATTCGAGGCACTCTGATTATGGGCCGCTATCTGGGCGCCGAAGAAATCGCAAGACTATCGCAGGAAGCTGGTGTGCCCGTCATCATCGCCCGACTTTCTGAACTTCAGCTCCTTCCCGGTTTTGGGGAAGCGTCTTCCTCTCCGCCGGGGGAAGAGTCGATTTTCGTCAGTCAGCTGGATAGTCAAACTGTTACCGGGTACTCTCTGCTGAGAGATATCTATGGCAAAGCAATCCTGGCCTTGAGAGTGGACATGCCCAGGGACATCTCGAGGCAGGGTCAAACCACCATACTTTACTTCTCTCTCATACTGGTGGGGGTTGGGTCGGTGGGTCTCGCCGCCTTGCTTCTGATTCTTGATAGACAGGTACTGCTCAGGTTGGACCATATCATGGGAAACATCAGGCGTATTGGCGCCGGAGGTGATTTGTCGGCGCGCGTCACCGTGCAGGGCGAAGACGAGCTGGCGACTCTCGCCGGCACCATCAACGACATGTTGACCGCCCTCCAGCAATCTCAAGAAAAAATACGAGAATCTGAGGAACGCTACCGCACTCTCGTTGGCAACCTCCGGGTGGCGGTTGTCCGCGCTACCCCGGAACCGGATGGTGCAATCATCGAATTGAACCCTGCCGCGACGGAACTCACCGGCTACTCCCGCGAAGAACTTCTTGCCATGAAGCCATCTCAACTGTATGTTAATCCTGAGGAGCGGGCCAAAATCTTCGAAAAGTTGGCTTCAGGTGAGATACAGAGTGCCGAGGTGGAGTTCCGGAAAAAGGATGGCAGCATCATTACCGTCCGCCTCACCACGCGTGTCGTGAGAGATGAGCAGGGCAACGTGCTCTACTTTGACTCCATGTTCGATGATATTACGGAGAGAAAACGGTCCCAGCGGGAACTGGAACGCCTCTATAACAAGGAAAGGGAATTGAGGGAAGAGTTGGAGGAAGAAATCCAGAAGCGGACTGAGTTTACCCACGCCCTGGTCCACGAGTTGAAGACGCCCCTGACTCCGGTTCTCGCCTCGAGTGAACTGCTTCTTGAGGAACTGAAGGGGGAACCGTTAATCAGAGTGGCGAAGAATATTTATGAGGGCGCCAGCAATCTAAACCGCCGCATTGACGAACTGCTTGACCTGGCGAGGGGCGAAGTCGGCATGCTGAAGCTGCACCTGCAGATGATTGCGCCCCTGGACATAATCAAAGAGGTGATCTCTCAAAATCTGTCCCTCGCCACGGGCAGCAACCTATCGCTCATCGCGGATCTGCCTCCATCCCTGCCTGATATCCGTGCTGATGAAGACCGCGTCCGGCAGGTTCTCCAGAACCTGATTAACAATGCTGTCAAGTACACCCCTGCCGGAGGTGCGATTACGCTGAGAGCGCACCAGGAGGATGCGGGCATTGTCATAGAGGCGCAGGACACGGGGCGGGGCATAGATGAGGATGAGCAGCAGCGTCTCTTCCAGCCCTACCATCGGTTGGAGGGAGACCGGGAACGGCTGAGCGGTCTTGGGCTGGGGCTGGCGCTCTCCAAATGGCTGGTGGAGCTCCACGGGGGCAGGATGTGGGTAAAAAGCCAGAAAGGGGCGGGCAGCACATTTTCCTTCTTCCTTCCCATTGACGGCACCCAGCACAGCAAAACAGAGGTGGGAAAGGCATGAAAATCCTCATCATTGAAGACGATGAGCAAATTATCGAGGCCATCTCTCTGGCCCTGGAGATACGCTGGCCTGAAGCTGCGGTGGTATCGGCACGCCTGGGGGAAAAGGGGGTGCAGCTGGTGGAGACGGAGAAGCCGGATGTGGTGGTCCTGGACCTGGGGTTGCCGGATATCAGCGGGTTCGATGTCCTCAAGCAGATACGCCTTTTCTCGGATGTCCCCGTTCTCATTCTAACCGTGCGCTCGGAAGAGGCATCCATCGTCAAAGGGTTGGAGTGGGGGGCGGATGACTACGCCACCAAACCATTCAAACAGCTTGAGCTGCTGGCGCGCATTAAGGCGCTTCTGCGCCGCCGCGGCGCCGCCGGGGTGGAACCGCCGCTCACCGTCGACGACCTTACCCTTGACCCCGCTGGTTTCCGCCTTACTCGCAGCGGGCAGGAAATAGAGCTTACGCGCACTGAGGGCATCATTATGTTCCGCCTGATGAAGAATGCCGGGCGGGTGGTCAGCCATTCGGAGTTTGCCGAAGCTCTCTGGGGAACAGACTACCCGGGAATCTCAGACAGCCTTAAGGTCTACATCAGACGCCTCAGAGAGAAGCTGGAAGAAGACCCCAGCCAGCCCAAGCGCATCCTGAATAAGGCCGGGGCCGGTTACTTCCTGGCCAGGCCGGACTAGCCTCAGTCGTTCTCACTAAGATAGCTCGCGACGGGCTGTCATTGCGCGCCCATCCCGACCTGTCGGTCTGAGCCACTAGTGTCCTGTCTCGGAAATACGTTGACTAATGCGCTCATCCTTCGACAGGCTCAGGACGAGCGGTTCCACAGCTCTTTGCCCGTTCGTGGTGAGCTTGTCGAACCATGAGCGGGCAGCCAGGCGAAGAACATTGTGAAAGGAACTTCTGAGACACCACACTAGTACTAAATTGCACAAGTCAGCGCAATAAATAGA
>JAUYGE010000220.1 GCA_030690705.1 Dehalococcoidia bacterium
TCATCAACGATAATTCGGTGTTAGAGCAGGATACAGTTGACATCTATGTCACCTTCAAGGACGAAAAGGCATTTCTGAGCTACAAGACAAAGTACGTTGATGTCACTAAGTATAGAGTGTCCGATGGCTAACACTTTTGATACAACCACCTGACTTTTGATACAGAAGGGACTTATGATACAAAGCCCCATTCTGTCCTTCGTGGCCCTGCCTGTGATTTCGGAGCTGAGACTCACCGACAAAGGCCTGGTGGATGTTGTTGCCTTCCGGATGATAGATCTACATCAGACAGCGGCGCCATGAGGGGCCTCGACGCTTGCATGATGCAAAGGGTATACTGAAGCGATTGCCAATGTATATTGTCATGCGCCCGAGTCCTCCATCTTGCCATTCTGAGTTCGCGAAGCAGAACGAAGAATCCGTACCCATTCACGCCCCGGGGCGGATGGCCTCAGGGCCTGCTCCTTCGCCAGGCTCAGGACAGGCTCTGAGTGGAACGAAGGGATGACACTTCCTCAGAAGATGGGAAGCGGCTCATCGGAAAGGGGCTGATACACTTGGTTACGGCCGATTTAGAGGGAGTTCAAGAGGTAACCTATAGCCGGTACAAGGATGGCGAGTGGTCATCTGTTTCCACCCCCGTGCCCCGGGAGTTGCCTCTCGCGGTGTATGTCAATGAACGGGAGCTGGTGACCATCCTTTGCACTCCGGTCAAATTGAATTTTCTGATCGTCGGTTATCTCTCTGTCGAGGGAATCATCTCTGACCCGGGCGAGATAGCGAGCATGCGCGTTTGCATTGATGATTCCCTGGCCGATGTCAGGTTGAGCAATTCACATCCGTCGTTGCCTGAGCGGCGGGTGCTGACCACCGGCTGTGGGGGAGGGGTAGCTTTTCTCGCGGACACAAAGGAAATAGCTCCGGTGGAATCCAGGCTGACGGTGGCGCCGGGCCAGATTCTCTCCCTGATGAGGCGGATGCAGGAGCAAGCCACGCTTTTTGAGCTCAGCGGTGGAATGCATACTTCTGCGCTGGCCGACGAGGGGAATGTGCTGGTGATGGCGGAGGATGTGGGGCGCCACAATACTCTGGATAAGATCCTGGGTGAATGCTTGCTTCGGAGAATACCAACCGTGGACCGCCTCCTCCTCACCACCGGCCGCCTGTCATCGGAGATGGTCATTAAGGCGGCACGGCTGCGAGTGCCTATCGTAGTCTCTCGCAGCTCGCCTACGAGCAGCGCCATCGCCCTGGCGCAGCGGTTTGGCATTACCGTCGTGGGATATGCCCGGGGAAGCCGTCTTTCCGTTTACACTGTGGAGGACAGGATCCGAAGAGACGGAAGCTAGCGCGACTTTGCATACGGATTGCCTATCACCTATAATACTTTCATTACTTTTCGTTGTTTGTTCGTGAAAGAAACACGGAGTAGAGGAGGGAGTCCAAGATGCCTAGATTCGCGGGGTTAGGGGGATGGGAATGGCTCGTCATCCTCGTCATCGTGATACTTATTTTTGGAGTTGGCAGGCTAGCCGGCTTGGGCCCGGCCCTGGGTAAGACTATCCGGGGATTCCGCAAGTCTCTGAAGGGGGAGGATGAGGAGAAGCCTGATGCTCCAACGCAGACGCCCCGCGAGGAGAAGGCTGAACCGCCAGGCAAGTCCGACGCGCGGTAAGCAGCAGGAAGAAACCTTCGCAATCCGGCTGCGCCTTCAAAGACCAGCCACACAGTTGCCTGGTTTCTCACCGGATGATACATGGACGTCTTAGGCATCGGTTTTGGTGAACTACTGCTGATTCTCCTTGTGGCGCTCTTGATTGTGGGCCCGGAGAAGCTGCCGAAAATCGCACGGACCATCGGCCGGGTTTCGCGCCAGATCAATCAGGTGTCAGCGGACTTCACGAAGGAGCTCAAACGCGAAACCGAGGAAGTTGAAGCGGCCGGCAGGGACGTGAAGCAGTCGGTGACTCAGGCTCTCCCCAAGGTTGAAGTCTCTCGACCTGACGTTAGTCTTGCTCGCATGTTGGAAGGAGAGAACCATTCTGCTGAGGACACGCAAAAGGAGCAAGAGGTCAGGAAAGACCGCTGAAAGCGTCGAGACGGGGTTTCATCACTAGCTGGGAATTGCATGAGCAACGGCAAGGAGCTTAGTCTCTTAGGACACTTAAAGGAACTGCGTAACCGCCTGTTCTTCTCGGCCATCGCCGTTGCCGTCTTTATGGTGCCTGCCTTCTATCTCACCAACTACGTTCTCCTTTTCTTCAAATCTCTGGCGCCCGGGATTGAGTTGGTTTTTACCGGGGCGACGGAGATGCTGGCCACATACATGAAGGTGTCTATCTACCTGGCTCTTGCCATGGCATTGCCTTTCGTCTTCTTCCAGGCTTTCATGTTTGTTTCACCGGGTCTCAGCAGCCGAGAAAAGCGATACGTCTATGTGCTGCTACCGGGTGTGGTTTTCTTCTTCATCGCCGGTGTGGTGTTCTCCTATGCTGTCTTGCTTCCTCCGGCGCTGAAATTCCTGCTCACCTTCGGCCAGGATATCGCCCGGCCTCTAATCGCGGTGGGGAACTATGTGTCTCTGGTGTCCCGGCTCCTTTTCTGGACAGGTGTGGTGTTCGAGATACCAATGGTGATGTACTTCTTGAGTAAGCTCGGTGTGGTGAGCGCCCGTGCTCTGGCCAGGGGCCGCAAGCTAGCTTTGGTCGGGGCTTTCATACTGGGTGCCATGATTACACCCACCATAGACCCTGTGAATCAGACCTTGATATCGCTGCCTATCTTCGCGCTATATGAGATCGGCATCTGGCTTGCCAAACTGGCCGGGCGAAGCCGAAGGGCAGTCTAGTCGCAGGTGCAGGATGGAAGACGGAAAAGGGGGGCAGTGACTGTCGCGCCTCATCGGTGTTTCCTTTTGTGGAGACTCGCCTTATAATCTTCCCTGGGCCATGGTCAATCTTCGGGGGAGGTAGACATGCCGATTTACGAGTTCCTTTGTCCTAAGTGTGAGTCCGAGTTTGAACTAATGCGTCCTGTCAGCCAGTCTGGGGAGGTTGGGCTATGCCCGCGCTGTGGAACTGCGGGACGGAAACTGGTCTCTGTCTTCGGTTCAACAGTAGACACGTATACGGTGAAGGTACCCGAGAAGCCAGCTTTCAGAAAGAAGGCCGCGCCGAGGAGGAAGATGGGCAGGTGACGGTGGGAGGAAGTCTGAGCTAACCTGAAGTTGATATTAGCGTTCTAATATGTATATGTACGAGGCGAGGAGGGGTGTG
>JAUYGE010000223.1 GCA_030690705.1 Dehalococcoidia bacterium
GAAGGGACAGCTGCCTTCTCGGATCTGAAGGTTGGGCAGAAGGTAGAAGCCAAGTATGATGTGAGCACCAAGAATGCCGTAAAACTAACCATTGACACGGATGAGGAAGATCACGAAGACAACGACTAGAAGCGTTCAGAGTTATTAATACCAAATCAGGTGATTTTCTACGGAGAGAAAATCACCTGATTTGGTAACACGAGGGGCCTTCCTGTCAGTTTTCAGGGATAGGACCCACTTGAGGGGTCTTTTCTTCACGAATAGACCCACCCCTGGGGCGCGCCGAAGGCAGACGTGGCATGCTTAGTCCAGCTTGCGTTGAAGGAGGCTGGACGACAGCAGATGACAATGACATGGATTTGAAGGATGGTAAATTGACCAACAACCTCGGCTATGTCCGGAGTTGTCCTGGATTTGGCCGGTCTTGCAGCGTCAGCGAAGATCGCCGAGCTCTGTGGCCGCTATGCCTCTGGTCGCTTCCTTGAACTCGCGGAACCAGTTGTGAAAAGTCCCGAAGTCTTCTCTGGCCGAGTACCAGTAGAACGGGGCTTTTCCCAGCGTCTTGAGTACCGAATCCTGGTACTCGCCGAGTCTCGCTTCGCTTACCTCTTTGCCCTTGATGGCCGACGCGGCCACCTTACCGGCAAACTGGCCCTGAATCATGGCATGGATGTTCCCCGAGCCGCCTGAGGCGTCTCCCACGAACATGATGTTGTCCTTGACCATCCTCTTGAAGTGCTCGGCGTATTTCCCCGACAACGCCCTTCCGAAGCCGGTAACCTCCACCGCAAGTGCGTTCCTGAGCTTGCGGGAGACCACGTTGTCCTGTCTTTCCGTGAATTCATCGAGGGTCATGGAGGCTGTAAGGCCGAAATAGCACATGCCGTTGCGATGTCCCCAGAGGCACTTGTAATTCAGAACGGGGTCGGGAGATAGAAAATGCTCCACTATTCCTTCGGTCACCTCTGCGTTGGCAAGCAACAGGCTCAGCCCCGCGCGGGGTTCGCTTCTGGCACATAGCCCCTCTTCGGCGGCGAAGCCGTTGGCGGACCTGATTCCGTCGGCGCAGATGAAGACCCGTCCTTCAGCCCTCGGAATAGCGCTGGAGTTTGTTTCAACCCCCTCCACCTGCCCCGCCTTTCTGACCAGTCCGGTGACTTTGGTCTTCAGATACAGTTTAGCTCCAGCCTGTACCGCTGCCACTGCCAGCTCCTTGTCCAGGATGTCTCTCCTGACCATGTAGCCGGCGAGCGGGCTCTTCTCTATGAGGTCGCCGGACTCCGCTTTGAGCACCCGGTACTCTTGAGCCCTGGTCGCCGGGACCGCCCTCCCCAGCGCAGCTATTACGGAATCGGAGAAGTCGCAGTCCATGAGCCATCCGGGGTCATGCCTCGGCCATCCGACGGCCAGATGTTCTTCGAAGATGGCGACCCGGCACCCGTTCTTTGCGGCGGTCAGAGCAGCGTAGCACCCGGCGGGACCTGCTCCTATCACTATGACATCGAACTCACCCATGTTATCCTCCGTCTCGCCAGCGTTCGATGGGATTCTACCACAGTAATTGCCACGTGCGCCTTTGGGTGGCTCGCAATGACAGGGGAGTTATGAAACACTAATCCCCCGCTCCTCGTCGAGGAGAGGGGGATAGAAAGGCACAAACAGGGGGGGGGTAGCAGGTTCTCTAGTCGGAGGAGGGCACGGGCCGAGGCTGTACCGGCCCCATTTCCTTATCGCAGCAGATTATGACGCCGCTGCCCGACTTGGTGCAGAGCACCTCGGTATTGCAGACCTCGCAGCGATATCTACGGCCCAGTTCGTTTGCCACAGTTTCCTGCTCCCTTACTTCTTGATTTCCATTGGCTGGCCGCAGCACGTGATGGCGCCGGCGCCGGCCCGCGTGACGATGAACTCCGAGCCACACTTCGAACAGATATACCTCTTGCCTGCCTGGTTGGCCATGTCCTATCCTGCCTTCCTTAAGGAGATAGATTCAGATTTAGTATTATAAAGAGCTATCAGCAGGCTGTCAATTTCAAGTGGCGAGGTCTCATAATAAGCCTATTGCGCTGTCTTCCGTGTCGTGTTAGACTCGCCAGTAAGTCCCGCTGGGGCATCGAAGGGGAGGTCTTCCAGCCGGCAGCTCCCGCTTCGAAATAGAAAAGAGGAGGAGACCGTGATCGTTGACGCCTTTACCCATATCGTCCCTTCATCCTACCTGGACAAACTGTCTACCCTTGGAGGTGCAGCCGTCAAGAAAAAGGTGGAGCAGGCCCTCGGGTTCGTCAAAGGACGACCTCATGCCACCGACCCGGTGCGCCGGGTGGCGCTGTTAAAGAAGTATGGCATTGACTACCAGGTAGTCACCCTGATGCACAATCTGGACTGTAATGTGCTGTCTATCCCGCAGGGGAAGCAACTGAAGGTGGCCCAGGCCATCAACGACGGCCTGGCCGGGCTAATGGAGCAGTCGAAGGGCAAGCTCCTGGGCGTTGCTGCTGTTCCCCTGTCTGTGCTGGGTGACGGAGGTTTGAAGGAAATGGAGCGGGCCGTCAAGGGCCTGGGGCTGAAAGGGTTCTGCCTGCCCTCCAACATACACGGGAAGCCGATAGATGCTCCCGAGTTCGGCATCTTCTGGGCTAAGGCTGTTGAACTGGGAGTCCCGGTCTTCATCCATCCGACCAACCCGCAGGACCCGAACTCCCGTCCATACGAGGCGCAGTACGATATGACCCACGTCTTCGGCTGGCCCTTTGAGACCGTGCTGATGCTCTCGCGGCTGGTCTTCTCCGGTATCATGGAGAGGTACCCCACCCTGAATGTGGTCAGCCACCACCTCGGAGGCGGGATGGTGCCCTTCCTGTTCGGTCGCATCGAGGAGTCATACATCTCGGAGAACCAGGAGCGGGTGCTGGGCAGGAAGCTGACCAAGCCCTTGAAGGAGCTCTTCGGGCGCTTCTACTACGACACCGCCGTAGGCGGCAACGCTGCGGCGGTCAAGTGCTGCTACGATGTCTTCGGGGCCGATCGCATGCTGCTGTGCACCGACTCGCCGCACGGGCCCAAGGGGGGAGAGGTGCGTTTGGAGAGCTATCCCAGCATAGTCAGGGAGTGCGGCATCCCGAAGGCAGCGGTGGACAAGATACTGGGCGGGAACGCCAAGAAGCTGCTCAAGATAAAGTAGAGAGCGCTTTGTCATTGTCACGAGAATGTCATCCTGAGGCCATCCCGACCTGTCGGGAGGCCGAAGGATCCACCCCTCGCCGTAGTACAGGTGCGGATTCTTCGTTCTGCTACGCGAACTCAGAATGACAGGTAGGCGGTCTCGCAGTGACAGGATTGGCGCTGGGGAGAGAGAACCGGAATTAAGGGAGTAGACAATGATTGTTGACGCTTTCACTCACATCATTCCTTCATCATACCTCGAAAAGCTCTCTTCCACGTCCGGTGAGGCTGTCAAGAAGAGGGTGGACCACTGTCGCGCGCTAATCAGGGAACGTCCTCACGCTACCGACATCGGGAGACGGCTGGAGCTACTGAAGAAGCACAACATTGATTGCCAGGTAGTCACCCTGATGCATACCATAGACTGCAATGTACTACCGTTCCCGCTGGAGAGGCAATTGGAAATGGCGCAGGCCATCAATGACGGCATGGCCCGTGTAATGGAGCAGTCTAAAGGGAAGCTCGTGGGCATCGGCGCCGTTCCCTTGAACTTGCTCGAGGCCGGAGGACTGAAGGAGATGGAGCGGGCCATCAAGGTCCTGGGGCTAAGGGGCTTCGGTATAGCCTCCAACTCGCGAGGCAAGCCGGTGGATGCGCCGGAGTTCGCTCCTTTCTGGGCTAGGGCCGAGGAAATGGGAGTTCCCGTCTTCATCCACCCGGCCGATCCTCAGGGCCAGAACGACCGCCCCTACGAGGCGCAGTACAATATGACCCTCGTCTGGGGCTGGCCCTTCGAGACGGTGCTCATGCTCTCGCGGCTGGTCTTCTCCGGCATCATGGAGAAGCACCCCAGGCTCAATGTGGTCAGCCACCACCTCGGGGGTGGGATGGTGCCTTTCCTGTACGGCCGTATCGAAGAGTCCTACACCCGGGAGGCCCAGCAGCGGGTGCTGGGCAGGGAGCTGACCAGACCATTGAAGGAGCTATTCGGGCGTTTCTACTATGATACCGCGGGGGGAAGCACCGAAGCCGCCATCAAGTGCTGCTACGATATCTTCGGGGCCGACCGGATACTCCTGGCCACGGACGCCCCCCACGGGCCCGAGGGTGGAGAGCCGGCGCTGAAGGACTTTCCCCGCAGAGTGAGGGAGAGCGGCATTCCGAAGGCGGCGGTGGACAAGATACTGGGGGGGAATGCCCAAAAGCTGCTGGGCATAGGATAATCCCCCTTAGTCCCCCTTTGCCAAAGGGGGAAACCTAGACCTCACCCATCACCTGCACCACTACCTCCCGGGTGCGGGGGCGGATGTCAAAGTCTACCAGGACGATTTGCTGCCATGTGCCCAGGGTGAGGGCGCGTTTCACCAGCGGGATGGTCAGCGAGGGGCCCAGGATGGTGGCCCGGATGTGGGAGTGGCCGTTGCTCTCGCCCCATGCC
>JAUYGE010000236.1 GCA_030690705.1 Dehalococcoidia bacterium
CGGGTACCAGACGGAAGAGATGTCGTTGCTCGGAGAGGGGCCAGCCGGACATGCCTGGGCTGAACGGCCGGCTGGTTCCCCAGTTGCGAGCCGATGCCTCACGGCTGACCAGCCGCGCAGCTTCCCGTGTCAGATAGCGCAGGGCAGCGTTTCCTATCTCATCCAGCATCAGGCCTAGGAGTGGCTTACCCTGGGCGAAGTATTCAGCCGCTCTCCTCTCCAGACGCGGACCGATGGTACATACCATCGCTGTCAGCTTCCTGGCCGATGCCAGTTGCGAAGCTAGAAGCGGGCCGGAGAGCACCATGCCGCCCTCCAAACACAGACGGTGCCGCCCTATCTCAGCTATCGGATACATCTCGTAGACAAGAGCCGGCTCTATCAAACGCTCACGTAGCGCGGCAGCCAGCAGTTCATCCAGCAGGGCCGCGGCCCCTGGCCGGCGCTTGAACCGATTCCCAACCCCGGCCCTGGTCAACAGGCTGGCGTCGAGCGATAGGGGAACATCACGAATTACCGGCATTGGAACCCATCAGCGGTACACACCGTACTCTCTGGTGAAGTCTATCATCGCCCTGATATTCTCGGGCTTGGCCTCATCCACCACACACCCCGGAGCCATGATAAAACCTCCACCCTTGCCAACCACATCAATGAGCTGCTTACAGTAGTCTCTGACTTCCTGCGGTGAACTCGTCTGCAACAGCGACGATGGGACGTTTCCCCTGATACACATATGGCCGCCCAGGACCTCTTTCGCTCTAGTCATATCCGTACGGTCGAAATGCCCGAGCACCTTCCCCTTAGGCAACTCAAGAAGGTGCTCCAAGCGCGAGGTCCAGTCTCCCTCCAGGAAAGGACACGGCGTCAGCCCAGCATCAATGAAAGCCATCATGAGCCTCTTCAGTGTAGGCCAGTAGAAGGTTTCAAACTGTTTCAAGGACATGAAACCATCCGACCCTCTGTGGAGCGGGATGAATACCCTGGGATTTCCGCTCTTCCTGGCGCCGGAGATTCCCCTCTCGATCAAGAGAGGCAATAGCACCTCGCAGGCCCTCAGCAGCTTCTCCGGCTGGCGGTACATGTCCAGCATCGTCCCGCGCATGCCCCTGAGGTAGTCTGTAACCATATCAAAGGGAGCGTTCGTAGACGGTCCGCTGACCAGTGGGAAGCCCAACTCGATTATCTCCTTGTGGAGCGAGTTGAATGCCGCCTGCCAGTCGCGGGCGGCAAGACCCGCTTTGATGAGGGCATCAAGGGCACCCGCCACGTCGGGTGCGGCCAGCGCCCCCACCTGCATGGCCTGTCCGTAGCCGAATACCATCGAGCTGAGTTGGGGAAGAGACTTCAGCGGAGCCAAATTCTTGTATATCCGTGGCAAGTAGGTCCGCACGACCCAATCCGAGGGGTCTTCAAAGAAGGCGTCGTATTCGTCCGCCTTCATGTATTCTCCCTCGACAAACTGGTGGGTATGATGAGGGGAGACGCCGTCCCCGGGCCACTTGACCTGCGTGCACCCGAGGTGCCCCAAGACAGCCCCCGAGACAATCGCTGAGCCGTGGTACATATCGGGCTGAAAATCCAGCAGGGTCTTCTTGACGGCCGCACCCCACTTCTCACTATCGTAGTAGGCGTCCTGGCAGGTTATCCCCGCATACTTCGCCGGGAAGAGCCCGAAGGATACTACAATGGGCACCCTGTCCGGCACCTTCAACTGGATGGCGTCTTCGACCCTCCTGGTCCGTTCCCGGTACAGTTCAGCCGGTGTCTTTGCCATCCTTCATGCCCTCCTCACCCATTCTTTGGCGAGCAGCACTGCCGCTACCGCGTCCGGCCGGTAGGCATCGGCGCCGGCGTACTTCCTCACCTCGTCGTCAATCTGGCCGCCGCCGACCATGATTTTCACCTTATCCCGCAGCCCGGCGGCCCTGATAGCTTCAACCGTCTCCTTCATAGAATCAAAGGCCAGGGTCAGGAACCCGCTCAGGCCCACTATCTGGGGATTCACCTCTTGAATCTTCTCGACGAACTTCCGCGCCGGGACATCCACCCCCAGGTCGACTACTTCAAAGCCATTGGCATCCAGCATGAAGGCTACGATGTCCTTGCCGATGTCGTGTATATCGCCGGCCACCGTGCCGATGACGTACTTGCCCAGATGCTCAAGCTGCGTGGCACCCTTTAGCTTCGGCTTCACCATCTCCGATATCTCCTTGAGTATCTCGCCGGAATAGACCAAATCGGGGATGAAGTACTCGCATTTCGCGAAGCGCGCACCGACTATCTGCAGTGCTTCCCTGCTGGCTTCCAGAATCTTAGCGGGCGGCTCGCCGCTATCGAGCTTCCTTTTCACTATCCGCAGGGCCTCCTCCTCCTTCAGATCGGCTATCGCTCTTACCAGGTCTTCAGAAGCCAATTCTTTACCCCCTTCGCGTATTCAGCGCCCTCAACTGCAATCATCTTCTTTCTCTCACCTGCTGCCGGCAAACCTCGGCATGTCCACCGACCAGAACCGGCTGGACCGTTCGGTATTCGCCGTGATGTTTATCTCATTCGGAACACTTAACACTTTGATACCGAACTTGTCATAGTACTGGTTAGCTCTGGCTAGCTTCGCAGCCTCTGGCTGGAGGGCCATGATAGCACGGTCGTTGGAGTAGGCCAGGTTGCCCTCGGCACTGGTCAGGAAGTTCATGAGAAGTTGCGCCGCATTGGGGTGAGGTGCATCCTTGAGGTAGCCCATGACGTTTCCATAGGTTGGAGCAGCCTCGAGGGCCGCGGGCGCCAGCGGAGCTCCCCTCCACATCAGCTCGGTTGCCGTGGAACTCGCCGACATAAGGAGAATAGCAAACTCCCCGGCGGCAAGCAGCTCCAGCGGCCCTCCGTACCCGCTCATCAGCCTCGGCCTCGTGTTGGCCACCACGTCACGCCAGAAAGTCTCGGCCTTCTCGAAGTCTACTTTCCCCTCCCCCAGGATGTAGCCCGTGACCAGGGGGATGCCGCGCCCTGAACTGGAAATAGCTGCCCTTCCACGCCACTTCGTGTTCTTCAGGTCGTTGAAGGATTTCGGAGCTTCAGAGGCCGGAACCAGCTCGGTATTATACATGGGGAAGAACAACGCATCGGAGAGGTTCACAAAATCATTGTTGGGGGGTTGGGAAGGCCACCCTTTATTCCCCCAATCGCGCGGCTGGTGCAATCCGGTCTCAGCGAGGGCGAGAAAGTCGACATCAGGGAAGATGACTACGTCGGCGGCATGTTTCCCGATCTTTGCTTCCTCCACCAACCTGGCGATGGCGTTGGTGGCTCTCGATGCATCCCAAACCGTGAATTTCACGAAGGGATACTTGGCTTCGAAGGCCTTCTGCATCGGCCCGCCCACCTGCCAGGAGTGAGTCCATAGC
>JAUYGE010000238.1 GCA_030690705.1 Dehalococcoidia bacterium
TCACGCTGAAGGGGCTGGCCCCGCCCAGGTCCATGGTGGTGGACCACACCCTGGCCTTCCCCCGGGTGGTCTGGACCTTCTTTCTCCCCTCTTTGTATCTCTTTGGATATTCTCTGCCCCTGATCGTAAGTGCCACTTTGATCATGTACATCTGCTACATGGCTATTGAAGGCCTCTTCATGGGTACCTGCTACCTCTTCGCCCAAGGCGAGGACAGGCAGAGAATCCGGACCGCTTGGTGGCTGGTCACGGTTATGCCAGTCTACCGCCTCCTCCTCTTCTGGTTCAGATTTGGCGGCTTCCTATCGGCCCTAACGGACCCACCCCAGTGGAAGGTGGAAGCGCCCTGGAAGCAGCTAATGACGGCAACGATGGACTCGGCCAGAAGAATCACTGGTTATCTAGGCGCTTTACCTCCTTTTCGCTTGAGCGAGAACATCATCCTAGAGGTGTCAGATGGCAAGCCAAGAACTGGCTATCGGTCAATACGGGAAGATTAGGTGCCTGTCCAGCCTGGGGGAAGGGCTCCGCAGCCATTCCCTGGCTTGCCTGGGCATTGTGGCTATTCAGGTCTTGGCCGCGACCATTTTCCTGACCAACAGAGCCTCTGGCACCGATTCGGCCTTCACTTCGGTGCCCCTGGACGACACCTGGATCCACTTCGTTTACGCCAGGAGCTTCGCCGAGCACTTCGACTTCTTCTACAACGAAGGAGTGAGGGAAGCGGGCATGACCAGCCCCCTTTGGGTTGTGGTTCTGGGGATGGCCTTCAAATTCCTTCTTCCCTGGGGTCTTGGGCCTGTCCTAATAGCTAAGTTTCTGGGCATAGCCATAGGGATTGGCACTGCCATACTGGTGTACGCGTTGGTCACGAGCCTTACCGGGCGCGTCGCCGTCGGCACTGCCGCAGGCGCCCTGGTCTCCCTGGAGCCCTTCCTGACCTTTGACAACGTTTCCGGTATGGATGCGTCCCTTTTTACCTTCCTTGCTGTTCTGTCCCTTCTCCTCCTGTGGCGCGAACGCCGACTGGCCCTGGGGATCTGCTTAGGGCTCGTCCCCCTCGTCCGGCCAGAAGGCTATCTCTTGGTAGGAGCGATCCTGGGAGTTCTAGTGCTTAGGAGGTTGGCGCAGCAGAAGGGTCCAGAGATAATGACTCAGGAGGACGCGCTATACCTGGCACCCACCGTCTTGCCGGTAGTGTTTTTCTCGGCGCTACTGGTGGGGTACAACCTTTCTATCAATGGTACGCCGTTTCCTAATACCTATCTGGTGAAACACCGCCCTGAGCTGGGCCTGTTCAACCCGGAGAACCTAAGTGCGGTATGGTCAGGCTATCTAAGGCAACTGCCATATTTCGCTGGTTTCAGCTTCATTGCCAGCTTCTTCCTGCTGCTCCTGGGCAGCATCTTCATCGTGAGGAAGAAGGGGTTGGTCTCTATCCCCTTGGTGCTCGTTCCCTGGGCCTTGATCTATGCCCTCACTACCAACATCAAGCTGTACCCGGCCTTTTGGGCTTTCCCCGGACGCCGCTATGTAGATACCGCTATCGTCTTCATGGTCATGGTCATGGTAGTAGGCTTGTGGTGGGCATTCCACCACCTGCGACCATTTCTGGAAGGGGGATTGCGCGGCAGGGCCGTACCTACCTGGTTGCCAAAGTATGGGGTTCCCCTGATGATGCTCTTCCTGATAGTAGGGCCCTTTTGGTCCCTCCCAGCGAAATGGCCGGTCTTGCTGGACGAATATTCCTGGAACACCCGGAACATCCAGGAGGTCAATGTAGACATGGGATACTGGGTAGACCAGAATCTCCCGCCGGAGGCTATCATAGGTGTCGGGGATGCAGGAGCCATCAAGTACTTCGGGAACCGGCAAGTGGTAGACCTGGGGGGCTTGAATACCCACCAGGCAATTGGGCGGCCCCCCTCTGAGGTAGCACAGGAATTCCGTGTGGACTACGTCATCATCTTTCGTGATTCCTACTTCGATAGATGGCCGGTTGCCAAGGAGATCTACCGTTTGTCTCCCGCCCCTGAGCACACCACCATCCTGGGAGGCAGTGAGCTAGTGGTCTACGAGATGAGCTGGCCCCAGAAACCGAGCGAACCGACCTCGGCAAGGGGGAGTGGGCCCAAGTGATTACTACCGTGTTTGGCCGGCGGACCCTGGCAGCGGCGCGTCCTGTTAGTGCAGGAAGAGGGTGGAACGGCTGGGTAGCCAGTGTCCTTTGCCTCTCGGCCGCGGCCATGGCAGTGGCGGTGGCCGCTTGGCCCGTTATCGCCAGCGGCCTCTACCCTGGGGGTGCAGACCAATTAGGCCACCTCCTGCGCCTCTGGTATCTCACCAAGGTAGTAGCGGAGGAACACGCCATACCAAATTGGTTGCCGCTCTGGTACAATGGGCAAGATTTCTCTCAATATTACCCCCCCTTGGTCTACTACCTTATGCTTCCCCTCAATCTCTTGCTCAGGGAGCCGGTCTTAACCTACCGCGTCTTCATCTTCATGAGTATGTTCTTGGCAGCGGGGCTGACCTACCTTGCGGTGCGAGCCTACCTGGGACACCT
>JAUYGE010000242.1 GCA_030690705.1 Dehalococcoidia bacterium
ATATGGATAATGGTTCTTCCTGCCATACGGTTATCCTGCAACATTTAGGAATAGCCCTATTTTAACACAGCCACCACGCTTGGCAAGATCTGTATGTTATATTTATACAGTGGCGACAACCCGGTGAAATATCACCATCAAGTCTTTGACGATTGGCTGGTCCATGCTTGGTTTATGGCTGTATCTTAACCCTGTAAGCGAGACGCATTTCTGTACCATAATTACACACTACAAAAAACGAAAGCGGGCTTGCAGGTAATCCCTCTAAATGGATTATAATCAAGGACGACAATCAGTTTGTAAACCGGAGCCAAATTTGGAGAAAAAGAAGAGACTTAAATTAGACCTGGATGAACTTTGCGAAGCGACGGAGAATAGCTCCTATGAGGATGAGTATTTTCTCGACCTGGAGACGGGCGAAATACTATTTATCTCGGAATACACGAATGATGGGGAAACAGAAAAACTTAAGGACCAGATTGAAGAAGAGTCCGATCGCTACGAACGAATACCGAAAGCCGAATCCCATGAAGGTTATGAGGATATGGTAGATTTCATTTCTACGATAAAGGACAAGCATCTCGCCGAACTATTGGAAGTAGCAATAAACGGTAAAGGGGCCTTCCGGCGGTTCAAAGACGTGTTGCTAAACTATCCCATGGAAAGGGAGAGTTGGTTTCAGTTCAAAGACGATATAATGCAAAGAAGAGCCCTGGAATGGCTGGACGATATAGATGTGACTTTATCCGAGGAGTAACTTTATGGCGTTGAACTCTAACGTGGTTGAACAACTGGCTGACTGGTGTTTGAGAAGCGATGCCCTGGCTGACATCAGGTCAGCAGCTCGTCGTGATTTCTTCGGGTATGATGAACCAGGCGAAGCCCACTATATAGAAGGCGTGGGTGACATCACCAGCCGGGAAAGGCGCTTTCTAGGTTGGTTTGCTTTTACATTCAAACTACCGGATGGGAGAAGTCCGGCGGAGCTTGCCGCAGCCGCTATCCTTAACGGCATCAACATGGCATCCGCGATTGATTCGATCAAAGGTTCACGGTACGTGCTGGCGATGGTATCTATGGTCAATCCGGGAACAGGTTTAATTTTGAAACGGGATGATGAAGAATTCATCGTTGATAGTCGTCAATTAAGCCGGATCGTCAGCCGCGATGAATCGCTCTGTGCCCATATCATACCCGCAGGACGACGTGGATGGCTGGTAGGGCCCGGGTGGCTACAGTGGCGAATGCGCATGATGCCGGGTATGCAGGCCGCGCTAAAGAAATTTCAGATTAGCCCCATAGATCTGGAACGGATACTACAGCGAAGAAGAGATCCATCTTTAGATAGTCCGAAGACGGAGTCGCTACGCGATTCTTCGCTTAAGGTTGCAGTGGCGAGGATGACGAAGGCAGCCAAGGCTGAAGGCCTAGAAAAGCTCATTATGACATCGGCTCAATGGAAGAAACTGGTGCTCCTGCACATGAAATCGAGCCAAATTACCGACTTCAGCAAAGATATCGTAGGCCGGGTTGGTAAAGTTAATTCAATAGATTAACTCAACAAATGGCTGGGGTTGGCGATGAACATCTGGAATAACACACCGCAGCCAGACCGTGGTGGTAAATCAGCGATTGAAATAGGTCAAGAATATGATACGCTGTCCGGTGACTAGTTCGTCATCTTTTACAATCAGATGAAATGTGACATGAGTAACACAAGGTGAATTGTGATATCTATTTTACACCCATATCGTCATGCCGATATTAACGCTGCCTTTATCCGCTGAATGCAATTTTTATTGATTCCCCCCTTGGCCGTTCGCAAACGAATGGCAGCTTTATTTCTTGCCGCTAATAATGAGTATGTTTCTTTGCCCACGCCTTGAGTTGTTTTAGCATTCAGGGCATAATAAGAGCATACTTCGACTAATCCAGAGATTTTACATGGATATAAAATGAACCAAGTCAACATCAACTTACCTGCTATAAAGAATATAGCTGTTAAAGGCATTAGGCGAACCGCAGTGTTCATGGGCTTGGGAATTAATGCTGCCAACAATCCCGACTTTAGGCAATATGAGCTTGCCAAAATTACGAGCCTCGAATTCATTGAGCCTATTTCTGACGAAAAAACTCTAACTAACTTCAAGACTGAGTTTGGTCGTTGGGTTATTGGTAATGGTCTTCGTGAACTGATTGAAACCTTCTGCGTTTTCTTAGATGAAATACATCTTGTTTGACTATTGGTCGCTATAAGCAGCGGGC
>JAUYGE010000244.1 GCA_030690705.1 Dehalococcoidia bacterium
CATCGGAGGAGACGATTCCTCCGGAGCAGCTCATGATGCCCAGCTCTTTCTTATAGCCATACCCGGCGAGGCGCTGACTGAGGCGGGAGAGGTAGCGCGAGGTTACCGGACTGAGATAGGCGTTGAGCGCCGTGGTGGCCACTCGCTCGTACTCCTTGATGACCGGCGCCAGCTCGCTGGAGATGGTGATGAACAGGTCCGGATACAGCTCGCGGACGATGTCCCGCGTCCTCGTCTCGTGAGCGGGGTTGGCGAAGGACCACAGGAAGCAGATGGCGACGGATTCGATGCCTTGCTCCACGAGGTCCCTGACGGACTGGCGCACCTCCTCTTCATTGAGGGCCACCACCACTTTCCCTTGCCAGTCCAGGCGCTCGGTGATGCCCTTGATGAAAGGCCGGGGCACCACGGGCACCGCCTTGCGCAACCGGGCCACGTTGATGAGCTCTTCCTCAACCAGCCCGGCCACCTTCTGATGCACGCGCCCGATGATGATGGCGTCTTCGTGCCCTTTGGTGGTCAGCAGCCCGACACGGGCTCCTCTACGGGTGAGGAAGGCGTTGGTGGAGACGGTGGTACCGTGGAGGAAAAGAGAAGCATCCTTCAGCACTTCCCTCCAGGAGAGGCCGGCGGCCTCGCAGGCGCTCCGGACGGAGTTGATGACGCCGAGGGAGAAGTCCTTCGGGGTGGAGGGAGACTTGCCCCACAGCAACTCGCCGTCGCTCTTCATGATGACGCAGTCACTGAAGGTCCCCCCGGTGTCCACGGCGATGATGCAGGACATGGCCCTCCCCTGATTCCTCCTGTCATTCTGAGTCCCGATGAAATCGGGGCGAAGAATCCGCTCCGGGATAGTGGTAGGGGGCGGATCCTTCGGCCTCCGCCTCCGACGGCGGATGGCCTCAGGATGACATTTGAGGGACGATCTATTTCTTCGGCGGCTTGGTCAGGATTTCGTCAATCAGCCCGTATTCTACTGCGTGCTCGGCGGTGAGATAGAAATCGCGGTCGGTGTCCCGGGCGATCTTCTCCACCGGCTGGCCGGTGTGGCGAGCGATGATGGCCTGAATCTTCTCCTGGATGCGCAGTATCTCGCGGGCGGCGATCGCGACATCCGACGCCTGCCCCTGGGCGCCCCCCAGGGCCTGGTGCATGTGGATGGTGGCGTTGGGCAGGGCGTAGCGCTTTCCCTTGGCGCCGGCGCACAGGAGGATCGTTCCCATACTGGCGGCCAGACCCACACAGATGGTGGAGACATCGGGACGGATGAGTTGCATGGTGTCGTAGATGGCCAGCCCCGCGCTGATTATCCCTCCCGGACAGTGCAAGTAGAGGCTGATGTCCTTCTCCGGGTCCTCCCTTTCCAAGTAGAGGAGTTGGGCCACGATGAGGTTGGCCGCACGGTCGTCGATGGGCGAGCCCAGGAAGACTATCCGTTCCTTCAGCAGGAGGGAGTAGATATCGTAGGCCCGTTCCCCCCTCGCCCCGCTCTCGATAACCGTTGGTGGATAAAGAGCGTTGTGGGCCCGTTCGCCCCTCGCTCCGCTCTCGATAACCATCGGGATGATGCTCTCCGGCCTCGTGTTCATTTCCATTTTCAACCTCTCACATGGATTATTTATCTGGCTCATCCTTCTGTCATTCTGAGTTCGCGAAGCAGAACGAAGAATCCGTTCCCCGTCACAGCCTTGGCGGAGCGGATCCTTCGGCCTTCCGATGAAATCGGCATGGCCTCAGGATGACATTTTCCTGACAATGACATACTACTCGATGGTCTCCTCATTCCCTGTTTTCTCTTCGGTGGCGCTTTCTTCCGTCGTCTTCTGCTCGGCCGCCTCACCCCGAGCTATTTGCTCCAGGCGCTCCACCGCCTTGCGGTTGAATATGGCCCTTTCTATGGAGCCACGGGTGGCGGGCTGGTTGAGGAACTTCCGTCTCTCCTCGACCTTGTCCTTGTCCTGATTGAGCTGGAGCATCCTCTCAATCTCGGCGTCGATCTCCGCCGGCTCGACCGCTATCTTTTCCTCCTCGGCCATCTTGCTCAGGATGAGAGAGCGAACGACGTGCGAGGCGGCCTGAGGCTTTAGCTCCTCCCTTACCTCCGCCTCGGTCTTGCCGATGTTCTTCAAATAGGCCGCCAGACCGTCGCGTCCCTGCTGAAAATACCTCGCCTGCTCGCTGAGGGCGCCGTCTATTTCCGAGTCCACCAGGACGGGCGGATAGACCACTGTGGACGACTTGACGGCCTCCTCCAGGAAAGCATTCTGCACGCGCAGGTGCTCCTTTTCCTCGGCCTGGGCCTTCAGGCTGGAAGCTAGCCTCTCCCTTAACGCGGCGAGGTCTTCCAATCCAGCTCCCAGGCTCTTGGCGAAGTCGTCGTTGATCTCGGAGAGCTTTCCCTCTTTCACCTCGGACATTGAGACCTTGAAGGCGCTCTCCTGCGCCTCTTCGCCGGCCCGCGCTTGCAAAGGCAGCGAGAACTCCCTATGTTCGCCCTTGCTCATGCCGGCCACCTTGTCGGCAAAACCGGCGGCCGGGAAGGTCGATTCCTGCGACAGCTCCAGTTGAAGCCCCTTCTGGTCGAGAACGGTCTTATCTCCCGCGCCAGCCTGGATATCCACCGTGACCAGGTCTCCTACCTGAGCTGGCCTTTCCACCGGTTGCCAGGTGGCCTGCTCTTTTCGCAGCCGCTCGACGACCCTGTCTATTTCCGGGTCGGTGACCTCCGTCGCCTGCGAGGGGACCCTGATGTTCCGGTAGTCGCCCAGCGTGACTGTCGGGCGGATGGCTACCGTGGCCTTGAAGCGGATAGGTTCCGTGCTGGTGACCTCGATCTGCGGGCGGGCGATGGCGGAAATCTTCTGCTCCTCCAGGGCCTTGCGGTAGGCCTCTGGGACAGCGTGCTCGATGGCCTCCTCCAGAAAGGTGGCTTTCCCCAGGTAGTTTTCCAGGATGGAGCGAGGGGTTTTCCCCTTGCGGAAGCCCGGTATAGACGCTTTCTTCACCAGGTGGCGGTAGGCATGGGTCATGGCCTCTTCCATCTCTGGAGGCTCCACCTCGATGGTGAGCACCACCTGGCTATTCTCAAGAGTGTCTTTGGTCACTTTCATCTTTGTGCTGGAGTTCCTCTCTCACCGGCGCTGGGATAGTATATTATAAGCAAAGTCGGCTTCCCGCTCAAGCAGGGTCTCTTGAGCCCGCCTCGCCGGGAGCCCCAAATCTGTCTATTGATTTCTTCCTCTACCGGCGCTACTATTGCGATCAGAGCAAACAGAACGAGAAAGTGTTGCTGTACTATCGGAAGACGGGTGGAAATCATACCTGCGTAATTGTCAGGGTGCTGAATGAGGAGGGATTCGTAATTGCCGCCTATGTGACGGACAGGATCAAGGAGGGCAGGTCGATATGGAAAAGATAAAGGTGTTCTATGACAAGGAGGGGCAGACCCTGACGGTCTGGTTTGACGACCCCAAGAAGGAGCACATCTGTGAGGAGACGGGAGAGGAAGTCATCCTGATTAAGGACAAAGAAGGTAAGGTAATAGGCTTTGAGCGGTTGAATGTCGTCTTGAAGGTAGAGAAGAAAGGTAACATTCCTCTGGAGACTATCACCGTCTGACGTCCCGTCATATCAACCATCCTGTTTCCCTCCTTTTGAGTCATTGTCCCTGCTGTGTCATTCCGGCCCCGTATCGGGGTACGGGGGCTTTGCCCCCAAAGTGCCGTCTCCATGTCATCCCTTCGTTGCACTCAGAGCCTACTGTCATTCTGAGCGGAGCGAAGAATCTCCCAAGCATGCTCGTACTCAGGGCAGGCTCCGCGAAGGATCTCGGAGCGGTGGGACCTATTTGTGTATCACTAATCCCATCCAGAGATTCTTCGTCCCCTTCGCTTCGCTCTGGGCTTCGGCTCACTCGCTCCTCAGAATGACATCTGAGGCAAGACCCCGTACGGGGGTAAACTATGGCCGGAGTTCCGGCGTATCGTGGCATGTCATTCCCGCGCAGGCGGGAATCCAGGTGGGGTGGCGTTGCTGTCCCGACCTGTCGGGAGCCCCAAATCTGTCTATTGATTTCTTCCTCTACCGGCGCTACTATTGCGATGACGGTAAATCGACGGTGGGCGCCCCGGCAACATCTGCGGAGGTCAGGCTATGGGAATTAGCGAGACTCTGAGGAGCAAGCGTGAGGAGATACTGCGCATCGCCGACCGGCATGGCGCCCGAAACGTACGAGTGTTTGGTTCGGTGGCACGCGGAGAGGCAAAACCTGCCAGTGATATAGACATACTTGTGGAGTGGGAGCCAGGGCGAAGCTTGCTGGATCATGTGGCGCTGATGCAAGACCTTGAAGACCTCCTGGGTACGAAGGTGGATGTAGTAACCAGTGATGCCTTGCACAGATACATCCGTGATGAAGTGCTGGCTGAGGCGAAACCACTGTGAAGCGCGATAACGATTGCGAGGCTCGAATCATCCAGATCAGGAAGGTGGTGATGGATCGTGGTTGACAGTCGTAGCTACAAAAGCAAGCTGCTGAAAGAGGTGAAATCTCTTTCTGAAGAGAGAGTCAAGGAACTGGCGGATTTCGCTGCCTACCTCCGGGAGAGAGAGGAATGGGAGGCGACGGCGGAGGTCCTGGGCAGCAAGGAAATGGTGCGCCAGATAAGGCGCTCCCGTAAAGACTGGGCCGAGGGCGGGAAACGACATTTCGTCTCCCTGGCCGAACTCAAAGCCAAGCTGAATGTATGAGGTCGTCCTGAGCCGGGATGCTGCCAGAGCACTTGGGCGGCTTACGCCTAACATGAGGGCTCGCGTTTTCAAGGCCCTCGAACAGGTTGGAGCCAATCCGCTCGCAGGCAAGAGGCTTCGAGGCGAATTGGAAGGTCTTTTCGGCCTCCGCATCGGCGGGATGCGCGCCGTCTATGAGGTTGACTCCCTCCAAGAGGTGGTGATCGTGCACGCCATCGGCTCACGCGGCGATATCTACAAGAGATAAGCCCGTAGAGTGGGTGAAGTCCCGATGAAATCGGGCGCAACCTATCTCTTACCGTCCCCGGAGCTCGCCTCTGTCATTCCCGCCCCGTATCGCTGTACGGGGTAAACTCCGGCGGGAATCCAGGGGCAGGGGGTGAGAGGCAAGCAATTTCCCCAAAACGACAGTACCTGTCGCCCCATCCTGCTAAGCTATGGCGGCCCTCCTCTGACAAACGGGCATTGAAAGGGGGCAGGGGTGAGAGGATAGTATAT
>JAUYGE010000250.1 GCA_030690705.1 Dehalococcoidia bacterium
GACAATATCTGGGGATATTGGAAACTATGTGTACACGCAATTACCGCAGTCTCTCAAGGAAGGACAATATCAAGCAAGGATAGTGGCTCACATAAGAAACAGGGAATACTACTCAGATGATTTTACTGTGGTGTATCGGAAACCAACTCCTGGTAAGGAAGGTTATCCGACCCAATGAGCTTCAACAACGTATCCCCGAATAGGTACTGGTTGTCGCGGTTGTTGGACCTCCATTCCAGTTCGTTCAGGTAGGTGACTGGTTGACTGTGGAGCGAGTGAGTGTCGCATGGTGAACAGACCGAGGGTGGTCATTGTGGGGGCCGGTTTTGCCGGGTGCGGCGCCGCGGTAGCGGCAGCCAAGGCTGGGGCCGAGGTTGTGCTGCTGGAGCGTACGGACTTCGTGGTTGCCAGCGGCATTAGGGCGGGGGTGATGAACAACAACGGCAAGCTGGTGGCGGCTGAGGAGGCGAAGGCTCTGGGAGGAGGGGATATCTTCGAGGCGCTGGAGTCCATTGTCCTGCACCGCGGTCACATCGTCGATGAGGATCATGCCTACGTTTATAACACTGTGCTAGTCGAGCTGACGGTGCGTCGTCTGCTGCTCGACATGGGGGTGGACCTCCATCTGCAAAGGCGGGCGGTAGATGTTGTCAGAGAGGGTGGTGTCATCAAGGCGGTTGTGCTCGGCAGGGGAAAGAGTGTGGAGGGTGATGCCTTTGTGGATTGCAGCGGAGACACGGGGGGTGTCAAAGTGTGCAAGAAATACGGTGGGGGGTGCGCGATGTGTGTCACTCACCGCTGCCCAACTTTCGGGGATCGCGTGAGCATTGCGACCAAGGCAGGCGTCCCGGAATATGCACGTCATCGTCCTGACGGCACGCCCGGGACTCTGCAATCCGCCTTTTCGCTGCACAAATCGAGTCTTGACCCGGTCCTTCGCGCCCGTTTGGAGAAGGAGGGCGCAATCTCGATTCCTCTGCCGAAAGAGATGATTGACCACAACCTGATGTATCAAATCGGCGGCATTCGCACGGCCCTGCAAATGGAGCGGCTGAATCTGGTGGACATCGGTATCGCCGCCAAGTGCATAGGAAATGGCGCAATTCCCCCCGGGCAGTTGCGTAACATACCCGGCCTGGAATGTGCTGTCATTGAAAACCCCATCGCCGCGGGCAGCGGGAACAAGATTAACGGCGTATCCATGGCGCCGAGGGAAGATACTCTGCGCTGCAGAGATTTCGGCAATCTTTTCGTGGCTGGTGTTAAGGCAGGGCCTCTGGGTGGCATCACCGAGGCGATAGTGACCGGCCTGGTGGCGGGCCACAATGCCGTGCGGGCCGCGTTGAAGAAGACGCTCTGGACCTTGCCACGTGAGACCACCATCGGTGATTTCGTCGGTTTCACCGGGCAGATGATGGAGTCTCCGCAGCATCGGAACCGCGGATACTCCATGGCCCATGAGGCCTACTTCGAGCGGATGAAGCGAGAGGGACTTTACACCACTGACGTTGCCAGTATTCACCGCCGGATAAGGGACCTGGGGCTGACGGGCGTGCTGGCTCGAAAGCTGGTGTGACGGCTAACCTCGGAATCAATCCCTCCCCTCCGAACCCGTGGCCAGGCCAATGTGCTATAATTTCTTTCAATGACCGACGATATTCTGAGCCCCCTCAATCTTCCCCAGAGAGAAGCCGTCGAAGCCATTGAAGGCCCACTGCTCATTCTGGCTGGCCCGGGCAGCGGCAAGACGATGGTCATCACCCACCGCATTGCCAACCTGGTCAAGGTGTGGCGTATCAGCCCCCGCCGTATCCTGGCGGTGACCTTTACCAACAAGGCTGCCAATGAGATGCGGGAGAGGCTGCAGCGTCTGGTGGGGAGACAGGTGGAGGACCTGACCCTGGGGACCTTCCACGCTATCTGCGCCCGCATTCTCCGACAGGAGGGACAGGCGATCGGTCTGGCGAAGGACTTCGTCATCTACGATGACGACGACCAGATGAGCTTGGTCAAGGTTGTCCTGGAAGAGATGAGTCTCGACACTCAGAAGTATCCGCCGCGGGCGATGCTCTCCGAGATCGAGGCTGCCAAGAGTCAGCTTCTGAACCCTCAGGCGTACCGCGCCCAGGTGACCGGCTATCACGGCGAGGTGGTGGCCCGGGTGTACGAGCGGTATCAGCAGATGTTGCATCAGAACATCGCTCTGGACTTCAACGACCTGCTGATGAAAGCGGTCATTCTCTTCCGTGAACATGACAAGGTGCTGGCCCGCTATCAAGAGCGCTACCTGCACGTGCTGGTGGATGAGTTCCAGGACACCAACCTGGCCCAGTACGTCCTGGTGAAGCAGCTCGCCGGCAAGCACCGCAATATCTGTGTGGTCGGTGACCCGGATCAGTCGATATACGGCTGGCGGTTCGCCGACGTGCGCAACATTCTCAATTTCGAGAAGGACTTCCCTGATGCCAGGGTTGTCCTGCTGGAGCAGAACTACCGCTCCACCCGGACCATCCTCGAGGTGGCCAGCGGCATTATCTCCGGCAACCGGCAGCGGAAGCCCAAGAAGCTCTGGACGGAGAATGAAGAAGGCTCTCTGGTCGCTGTGGTGGAGACCTCCAGCGAGAGGGAGGAGGCCCAGTTCGTGGCCGGCGAGGTGGAACGCCTGGTCCGGCAGGGTGGGGCTGCCTGGGGCGATTGCGCCGTGATGTACCGCACCAATGCTCAGTCCCGCGCTCTGGAGGAGACCTTCTTCCGCTACGGCCTGCCCTACCGGCTGGTGGGGGGTACCCGGTTCTACCAGCGGCGGGAAATCAAGGACATGGTGGCTTATCTGCGTCTGGTTCACAATCCATCAGATAGCATCAGTCTGATGAGGGTTCTCAATGTCCCGGGGAGGGGGCTCGGTGAGCGCAGCATCAGCGAGCTCATGGGTATGGCGAGGGCCGAGGGCTCATCTCTGTTCGCGGCGCTGGAGAAGGTTGCCAGAGGGGGAGACGGCCAGAGCCAGGAGACATCTCAGCCTCGCTTCAATGGTCGCAGTCTACGCGCCTTCGCCGGTTTCGCCGCCCTCATCACCTCCCTGTTGGAGAAGAAGGGGCAGATGGGTCTGGTTGAGCTTCTGGACCAGGTGATCGAGGGTGCCGGCTACAGAGAGTATATTCTGAAGGGGGAGGAGGGAGAGGAGCGGTGGGAGAACGTCCAGGAGTTGCGCACGGCGGCCAGAGAGTACCGGGACTTCCCGGCGGGGGAAGGGCTGGCGGCCTTCCTGGAGAAGGTGAGTCTGGTGGCCGATGTGGACGAGCTGGACGAGAAGGTTGAGGCCAGCACCTTCATTACACTGCATCAGGCCAAGGGGCTGGAGTTCCCGGTGGTATTCATGGTGGGTATGGAGGAGGAGGTCTTGCCGCACTACCGCTCGATGGCAGACCCGGCGGAGATGGAGGAGGAAAGGCGCCTGTGTTATGTGGGGGTCACCAGGGCGGAGAAGCAACTCTACCTGGTGCGGGCGCATCGCCGCAGCCTCTTCGGGCGGAGCGCAGCCAATCCACCCTCCCGTTTCCTGGAGGACATTCCTCCTCATCTGGTGAAACGCGAGGGGGTCGGGGTTAAGGTGAGCGAAGGCGGGCCGGCCAAGCCTGGAGATGTTGATTTCAGTGCTTACGACCGGGATGAAGCGCCGTCTCCAAAATCTTCTGTACGCCTGGAGGTCGGAGACAAGGTGTGCCACGCTAAGTTCGGCTCCGGAACAGTGGTGGGCAGCAACGGTGGTAAGGGCGACCAGGAGGTGACGGTGCTGTTCGATAGTATTGGGACGAAGAAGCTGCTGCTGGGTTACGCTCCCATCGAGAAGGTCTAAGGCGGGTCTGCGGGAAACACCGACCATGCCTATCCATCTCTTACATCCTGACTTAGTCGCCAAGATAGCCGCCGGGGAGGTGGTGGGAAGGCCGGCCTCTGCGGTTAAAGAGTTGGTCGAGAACTCCCTTGATGCTGGTGCGCGGCAGATTTCCGTCGAGGTGCAGGGTGGTGGGGTCGGCCTCATCCGCGTGAGCGATGACGGCGCCGGCATTCCCCCGGAAGAGGCAGAGCTAATCTTCCAGCGCCATGCCACCAGCAAGATAGCTTCTCTGGCTGACCTGGAGGGGATTGCCACCCTGGGGTTTCGCGGTGAGGCCCTGGCCAGCATCGCCGCGGTGGCCGAGGTCGAGATTGTCACCTGTGCGGCGGAAGCGGACAAGGGCCTCAGCCTTCATTGGAAGGACGGCGTGGTGGAGCGTGTGCCATCAGGGCGTTCTCGCGGCACCACCGTAACCGTGCGCCACCTGTTCCGCAGTTTTCCGGCCCGGCTGAAGTTCCTCAAGTCCGAGGCCAGCGAGAGAAGTCAGGTGGCCAATGTGGTCAGCCATTATGCTCTTTCCTTTCCCGAGGTGAGGTTTTCCCTCATGGCGGAAGGGCGCCGCCTCATGAGCACATCGGGCAATGGCAGCTTGAGGGATGTCCTGGCTGAGAACTACGGCTCGGAGACGGCGCGGGAGATGCTGGAAGTCCGGGTGGAGAAGGGAGCTGCCGAACCGGCGGCCTTCGTTCCCCGGGTGACCGGCTTGCTCGGTCCTCCATCGGTGGCCCGCTCCAATCGCAGTCATATGAGTTTCTTCGTCAACCGGCGGTGGGTGCAGAGCCGCCTGCTGTCGCGGGCGGTGGAAGAGGGATATCAGGGCTCCCTGCAGGTGGGGAGATATCCCCTGTCCGTGCTTAATATCGCCCTGCCTCCGTCTGAGCTGGATGTCAATGTCCATCCCGCCAAGACGGAGGTGAAGTTCAGGAACGACTCCCTGCTCTTTGGCACGGTGATGAAAGCGGTGCGCCAGACCCTGCTCTCCAGGCCGGTCCCAGAGATGACCGCTGCCCGCCCGGCTCCGGTTGCGCCGTCCCTGCCGGCGCCGAGCCTGTGGCCTGAGAGCGAGATAAGCCGCCCAACCGTTGTCTCGCCGCCAGTGGCAGAGAAAGCGCGTCCCGGCTTGCCCATCCTCCGAGTGCTGGGTCAGGCATCCGCGACCTACATCATCGCCGAAGGACCGGGAGGCCTCTATCTGATTGACCAGCACGCTGCTCATGAGCGTGTCCTGTTCGAGAATATCCTGGCGCAGCACTCGCGGCAGCAGGTGGAGAAGCAGGGATTCCTCGAGCCGGTGACCCTGGAGTTGAGCCCCCAGGAAGAGGAGACGCTGCGCTCCAGCGGGGCCGCGTTAGCGGCGTTCGGCTTTGAAATCGAGCCTTTCGGCGGGAGGGGTTTCATCCTCCGCGCCGTCCCCGCCATGCTGCAGAAGGCTGACTTTCAATCGGTGGTTAGGGAGATACTCTCTTCCCTGGCTGAAGGGAAAGATGCCAGCCATCCCGGGGAGAAGCTGGCCATCTCCATCGCCTGCCACAGTGCGGTCAGGGCGGGTCAGATGTTGAGTATGACTGAGATGCAGGAACTGATCGGCCATCTGGAGAAGTCCGCCATGCCCAGGACCTGTCCCCACGGTCGGCCGACCATGGTACACCTCAGTTCGTCGCAACTGGAAAAAGAGTTCGGCCGGACGTAGGGTATTTATCAACCTCTCACCCTGCCCTCTCTCCTTAGAAAGGAGAGAGGGATGTATTTACTAGAGGGGAAAGGCAGGAAGGGGTACAGCCCCTTCCTAGAAGAAGTAATTCCCCTTCTCCTTTTCGAAAGGAGAAGGGGACAAAGGGGATGAGGTTCGAAGCATCCTAGAGCCTCAGATACCCGTGCGCGTACATGGTCTTGTTCTCGATCACCAGCACTGTCTTGACGATATCCCGGAGCTCGGCGATATTCATGTCCACGCCTGACGGCTCGAATGGCGTCCCCGCGGCGTAGGCGTTGTATAGGTCCAGATAGAGCTTCTCCTTCGGCGTGACCGCTTTCTGGCTGTCGATGATGCGCAGCACGTCCATCAGGGCGTTATCCAGCGGATCAACGATGGCCGAATCCAGGCCCGCCCCCAGGAGCATGGTCAGGAAGACGCGGTTGAGTAGAGGACGCATCTCTTTGGGACAGCCGCTGGAGATGTTGGACAGGCCGCACACCGTCTTGGGCGGCGGGTCGCTCATCTGCTTGAAGAAACGGACGGCTTCGATGGTGATGATGGCCTGGTCCTGGTTGCAGTTTACCGCAAGCACCAGGGGGTCCAGGTAGATGTCTTCTATGGGGATGCCCAGCTCAGCGGCCACCGGCAGAATGAGCTCGGAAGCCAGCTCTATCCGGGCATCGGCAGTGGTGGGCAGTCCGCCTCCACTGTAGGTCAGGGCGACGATACTGGCCTTGTACTTGGCTGCCAGGGGCATGAGAGCCTGCAGCCTCTCCGGGGTGGCGTCGGTGCTGTTGATAAAGGCCTTCTTCTTGACCACTCCCAGCCCCGCCTCTATGGCCGCGGCATTGGTGGTATCCAGGGAGATGGTGACGTCGGCCGCCTCTTGGACTGTCTGCACTGCCCACTTCATCACGTCCGGCCCAGTCTTCTTCTGCGGGCCGATATTGAGGTCGATGACATGGGCGCCGCTCTTTATCTGGTGCAGGGCCAGGGTCTGCAAGAACTGCTTGTCCCTGTTTTCCAGGGCGGTCTTCACCTCTTTGGAGATCACATGAATGCATTCGCCGATGACTAGCATGGCCTACCTCCTTAGATGAGATTCAGTTTCCGGGCGATGTCGCGCACACCCTGGCGGAGCGTGGAGTTCTCTCCGAGTTCGACGAGGGCGGCTCCCCTGGAGTCGAGTTCAGTGACCTCGGGGTCCACGGGCAGGAGGCCCACTATCTCCATTCCGTTGTCGGCAACCAGTTTTTGCCCTTCGGGCGAAAGCACGCCGTTGAGGCGGTTGACCACCAGGGCTATGCGGCCTACGTGAGTCCGCAGCTCGCCAATCAGCCCTTTTATCCTGGCGGCGGTGATGAGGCCCCGGAGGGAGGGGTCGGAGACGATAATGAGTATGTCCACATCGCGTGTCGTCTGGCGGCTGATATGTTCCATGCCCGCTTCGTTGTCGACGACCACGTAATCGTAGTTCTTCCCCAACCGGTCGATAGTGGACCGGAGCATGTTGTTGGCGGCGCAGTAGCAGCCCGGTCCCTCGGGGCGGCCCATGGCCAGGAGGTCGATCTTTGGAGACTCCACCAGGGCCTCGTGTATCTTCAGCTCGATATAATCTGGTTTTGAGATGCCCACGTCGAACCGTCCGCTCTTTACCTTTACCGACATCTCCTCGCGGATATCCCCGACGGCGGCCGTGAGCGGCAGGCCCAGGGCGAGGTTGAGGTTGGAGCTGGGGTCGCCGTCTATGGCCAGCACGACGCCCTTCTCCGAGAGTAGCTTGATGAGCAGGGCAGCGATGCTGGTCTTGCCGACGCCCCCTTTGCCGCCGATGGCAATAGTTGTGGTCATTTCAGGATCGCCTTGACTGAGGGAAAGAGGGCATCATTGGTGTGGGGGAGGAACGAGGCAGCGGTAAGCTCGTCCATGAAAGATGCGTCCGCTATGAGTTCAAAGTAAGTCATCTTCCGGGCGCTCTCCTCCACCTGCTGGCGGGCGTATTTCGAGAAAAGGACGTTATAGGCGCCCCACACCGAGGTGTTACCCAGAAAGCGGTACTTGTCCCACGGCAGGTCGGGCAGGAGGCCTATCTGGATGGCCGCTTCGATGTTGATGTGCTTGCCGAACGCGCCGCCGATAAGCACCTCCTCGATGCTGTTCAGGGGAATACCGAGGTTGCGAGCCATTACGGCGATGCCGGCATAGATAGCCGCTTTGGTGCGGATGAGATTGTCTATATCTACCTCGGTGAGGACGATGTCATGGCCGGTGCCCGATTCCGAAGCCCAGGCGAGGACGTACTCGGTCCCGTGCTCGCCCGGCCTGATGCGCGCCCGGCCGGGGTAGGTATCCGGCAGGGCCAGGTTCATCCGGCCGGACCGGCTTATCACCCCGGTGATGAGCATCTCAGCCAGTCCCGTAATCATGCCGGAGCCGCAGATTCCCTGCGGCGGCACGCCGCCGATGACCCCCAGGGTCGGCTCCAGTGTCTTCGAGTTGATTCTGATCTCTTCGATGGCGCCGTCGATGGCGCGCATACCGTCCCTGACACCGCCTCCTTCAAAGGCCGGGCCGGCGCTGCAGGCGCAGGTGGTCATCCATTCCGAGTTGCCCAGGACGATTTCGCCGTTGGTGCCCATGTCCAGGAAAAGAGTCAGCTTGTTCGACTTGAAGAGGCAGGAACTGAGCACGCCGGCGGTTATGTCCCCGCCGACGTAGGCTGCCACTGCGGGCAGGCAATACACCGGGCCGTTGGGGTTCATATTAATGCCCAGGTGGCTGGCGGGCACCTCGGGGAAGAAGGTGGCGGTGGGGGTGTAGGGCTCCTTCCTGAGATACGTCGCCGGCAGGCCCCAGAAGAAGTGAATCATTGTCGTGTTGCCGGCCACGGCCATCTGGTGGATGTCCCTGGTCTCGAACTTGTACTGGGCGGCCACCTCCTGAAGGAGCCCGTTGATGGTCTCCAGCACCAGGCGGTGGAGGGTTTCCAGCCCGTTGCCCCGCTCGCTGTAGATGATGCGGGAGATGACATCTTCGCCGCAGGAGCGCTGCGTGTTGAGTGAAGATACTCTGCCTAGAGCTTTCCCCTGGTGAAGGTCTACGAGCTCAATGACTACGTTGGTGGTCCCGATATCCACCGCCGCGGCGTATATCGCCCCTGTCTTCCGGCCGGGGCTGATGTCGATGAGGCGGGCTTGCTGGTCCCCACCCTCCAGGATGACGGTGAGGGTGACCTTCCAGTTCGCTTCTCTCAGCGTGGCTGCGAGCCGCGGCAGCAGGGTCGGCGATACCGTCAGCTTCGTCAGTCCCTGCTTCTCGGCGACGTAGGCCTGCAAGCGGTCCAGGTCGGCGGCGTTGCTGTCCAGACTAGGCGGCGGCAGCTCGGCGTAGAATTGACGCACAGTGGGGTAGAAAGGCCAGTCACATTGGACGGGTACAGCGGTCCTGGTGGTGGCGGTTTCCACCACTATCAACTCGCGCTCTCTTTGGGCGGGAATGACGAAGGAAACGTCTCCGCCTACCCTGGCGGTGCAGGAAAGGACCCACCCGTCGGCGCGTTGCTGTGGAGTGAGCCGGGGGCTCTCAGGGTCGATTACCTGGCCTTGCGTCACCTTGACGAGGCACCGGCCGCAGCGTCCCTGGCCCCCGCACGGTGTGTCAATGACCATCCCCGCCTTAGCCGCAGCATCGAGCAACAAGCTGCCACGGGGGACAGTTGCCTTCTTTTGGGAAGGCAGGATCTCTACTGTATGAAGTTCGTCGGGCATAGCGTCTTCCGTGCCCGCTCCTAGTTGGTCCAGTAGCGCTTGAGATAGCTCCCGATTTCCATGGCCTCCGGTGGTCCCACCATGATCTTCCATCCCTGCAACTCCTCCTCTAGCTCACCTCTCAGGACGGCCACCCTGCCGGGGATGATAATGCTGCGGTGGCTGATGCTGGCCTCAACGTTAAAGGCCTTTACGGACTTGGCAATCTTCTCGGCATCAAACTTGCCGGCGGCCCAGGCGGTCAATACGGAGAGTCCTTCGGTGTCACATACCAGGAGCCAGGACGGGAAGCCACTGGCTTCGAGCTCGGTAGCTACCGAGAAGTAGGTCAGAGAGAAATTGGTGGTCACGCAAAGCGGGCTGCCCGGCTTGGGGGTGCCGATGGGATATATGCCCGGGGCCATCTGGATGGGTTTCTGCGGGTCGGTATACATGTTGAGCCTCAGGGTGAGGAGGGGGTAGGCGGTTGCCGGAGAGAACCGGCTGAGGACGATGATACCGGCATACTTGGCGATTTGCTGGCCGGCCAGTATGACCTCTTCTTCGGGGCTCCCGGTTGTTTCTGCGGGGAAGGTGATGATGGGAAAGCCCAGAGGCCGGAAGCTCTTCTTCACGGCCAGCCGTCTGAGCTGGGTCAAGGTATTCAGTGAGGCGGAGAACCCCTGGGGGCCCGGGTCGAGGACCAGGTCCTCCACTCCGGCCTGGTTCAGCTTCTGAGTAAGAGCGGAAAGCTCGTCCAGGCTTGCCGGCTCGGATGCCACCAGGGGACAGCTATGCTTCTTGGCCAGCTCGGCCATCTTCTCCCAGTTATCTTTGGTGGCCGCGTATATGAGGGGCCGGCTGCGCGCTGATTTCTCGAGGGCGGCTTCCATGGCCGCCGGGTCCGGGCTCATCAGCACCAGAGGAAGGTCGGCCCTGGCCTTTACGGCCTCGACGCACCGGGCAAAGGTGGCTGCATCCTTGGACTCGTTCTGAATGGCGAAACCGTCCAGGGAGAGCTTCAGCCCTACTCTGTCGATGACGAGGTTGGCTACCTCGTCCACCGTCTTAAGCGTGGCTTCCAGCGGTGCCGTGTCCTTCAGTTTTATCATCAGTCCGGGCGGATGGTAGAAGGTCTTCTCATGGCGGAACATCACCACCTCGTTGCCTACCTCCACCTTCCGGCTATCGCCGCCTATCGTGATGAGACGGATCGGCGGGCGTGAGGCGGCTTCCAGCGCCGCCCTGGCTGTCTCCGAGAGGTCGGTGCAAGCAGTGATGGCGATGGCTTTCTGGGATACCTTCATGGCGAAGGCCAAGCAGGTAGGGAAGCCACACTTCTTGCAGTTGGTCTTGGGCAGGTGCTTATATATTTCGATGCCTGATAGTGCCATGACGGTCTCTCCTTATATGAAAGCCTAAGCCATCAGCTTGCTTATGGCGTCCTTAATCAGTGCAATGGTCCGCGGGTGCTGAAGGACGACGATGTCGGCGCCGGAGTTCAGCAGGCTCACTCCGGTGATGCCTTCCCATGCAAGGGCTCGTTCCTGGTGGTCACCCCAGGTAGCGGGTACTCCCGAGGTGGCCCTGGCTTCCTTCTGTCGCCAGGACTCTTCCCCGACATCGCAAATCATGGGCATGGAAGTCATCTTGTCGCCGATCAGGGCGGCCAGACGCAGACGTTCCATGACCGAATAGGTGTACTCGATGCCGTATCCCAGTCCGCCGGTGGTGGGGTCCATGAGGATGGCGTCTGGAGCGAGGCCGATGTCGCAGATGAGTATATTCAGTTGCTTGGCAAGGTTGATGTCGATCGGGGTCTTGGCTATGGCCACGTGACCATCGGCGATGCAGGCGGCGGCGACGGAGCGGTAGTTCTTGTCCACGCAGTTGCCCAGCGCCAGCCGCTGCCCGCGACCCACGGAGGAGGCAGCGATGAGCACTTCGTTGTCCTTCTCGGCCACATCCGGCCCGATGATAATGACGGGCAGGTCGACGGCAGCGAGGACCTTCTCCACGGTCTTCTTGGCTTCGGCAGCCCCGGTGTTGCCGCGCTCAGGGTGAGCGCTATCCAGAGTCAGCACTATGATGTCCGCTCCGTACTCGGCGGCCTTCTTGGCCCAGACGGCTGGGTCCTTGAGTGCGTCACCCCAGGCTGCTATGAGATGAGGAGACCAGTCTGCCGGCATCACATCGTCAACTTCAACGGCGATGGCCGGGCGGTGGGGCATGGCGCCATCAATTTTCAGGAAGGGGAGTGTGGTCTCGCCACCGATGACGATACTCTTGCGTCCGTTTCCCCCCAGCGTTACCTCGTTTACCTTGCCGGCCCATTTCTCGACGGGGACTTCGACTGGCATGATTGCTCTCCTCTCGTCAGTCTCTCGTTGAAAATATGTTCCCTCTCTCCTCCGCGGGAGAGGAGATTTTCATACTTCGGGGATCGAGTCTAGATCAGCGGTGCCATGGTCAGGGCAGGGTGTCCTTTCTTTTCCAGGAAGGGCAGAAGGTCCTCCACTGTGGTGGCGACGGAGCCGTCACCTATCTTGTCGAGCAGGTCGGGCACACCCTCGCGCTCGCAAACGGCCTTCAGTTCCTCTTCCATGCTCTCTTTCAGGTTCTTGGACATCCACACCACCCTCCTGATGCCGCCTTCGGCGGAGATGAACTTCTTGCTCAGCAGGTAGTATTTGCCCACGCCCATCATGCCCGGTGTTTGGAGACCGCCGCCGACGGTGCCCATCAGGGTGGTGAAGGTCATGCCGCACGGCGTCATGCCGTAGTCGTCTCGGGAGACGAGCATGAAGCCGTTGCATTCCGGCAGCAGCGCCATCACGCACTCGCAGCAGCCGCAGGTGGTCATCGGCTGGTCCATTATCGAGTAGAGGGTGAACCGGTCCGTCTTCATCTGGGTGGTCTCGTAGACGAACTTGTTGACTCCTTCCCACTCACCCTTGGCGGCGTCGATAACCCGGCCTTTGGCCACCGGCTTGTTGGGGCCGGTAGGGTTGATTTCGTACGAAGCACGGCAGTCGAGCCAGTTGTAAGCGCCGCACAGGCCGACGCGCTCCGGGTTGATGACGCAGATGTGGGTGGGGGCGAAAGACTGGCACAGGGAGCAGCTGTAGAAGGTGTCTACCGCCTCGTCGGTCAAGCCGGCGGTGCGGATGTTGCGTTCGCTGTAGATAGGTCGGGCCTTTTCCATCAGCTGTTTGACCTTTTCAGGATCGGAGTAGAGGGTGATCTGTACCTTGTCCACAATGGCCCCGAAGTGGTTGTGGTAGTTGGCGTGCAGGATATCGCCCAGGTGCTTCAACCGAAAACCTTTGTTGACGGCGCTCTTGCTGAAGCGCAGCCAGGCGATGTCGCGCTGCCCGATGTGCTGGATGCCCTCCGCCCCGTTGATGAAATGGTGAATCTGTCGCTCCAGCACCGGCTCGAAGTCGGTCTGCATCTTGCGGCCAGCCACCTCGATGACGATGCCCAGCGGCACCTTGGCCCCATCGGGGACGGCGTCGATCTCTGGTCCCACCACGGTAATCTTGCCGTCTTCCACCTCGTCCAGGTTCTTGGTGGTGAGGAGTTCAAAGCACATGCTGCCCTTGCCGCCGTACTCGATGCGCAGGTTCTCGCGTCGCACCACCTCGCCTTCGAAGGCGGGGCCGTAGGCTACGGGTATGGGCACCTGAGCAATCTTGATCTTGATGCCGCGGATTTCCACGCAACTCTGCACCAGTCGTTGGGCCTTCTCTATATCGTCCTTGCCGGGCAGGTCATCGAATGGTAGGCTAACCACATGGGCATACCTGGTGACCCCGGAAGGCAGGATGTTGGGGATGACGGTGTCAGCTATTACAGGGAAGCCATAGTTTATGGCCCCGGCGGCGGTGGCGTATTTCACATCATCCACCTGGCCCAGGGCCAGGACGAAGGCGAAACAGCGGAACTTGTTATAAAGCAGGATCTTGCGGATGTCGCCGGCAGCCACATTTCCGAAGCTGAGAGCGGCGCGGGTGGCATAACCCAGAGCGTAGACTGCGGAGTAGGTATCCGTTCCGAAGGTGACGGTGAAGGTGTCATAGCCCAGGTCTACTCCCGATTCCCGCAGCTGGTCGATGATGGACCGGCCGTTGGACTGACTGCACAGGAAGACCAGTTGCCCTCTGGATTGGAGCTGGCGGACGATTTCGACGGCTACCTCGTTGCTCTTGGCGGCGCCCACTATGGCGGCGAAACCGGGCATGCGGCCGTCAACCATCTGAATGCCCCACGACCGCATCTGGACGTCATCGATGGGCCCGTTGAGTTTGTGGCCGTTGTACTGCTCCGGCTGCTGGCCCTTGGCGAAGCGGATGCCTTCAATGATCTCCTCGGCGAAGAGGGTGGCTACTCCAGCGTCCAGGGTTTCACCCAGGTAGGGCAGCCAGAGGTTGTCTCTCGGCACCGGCGGAAGCAAGCTCCTGGCATTTTGAAGCGCGGCGGGCATGTCACCCAGCTTGGTAATCTTCTGGCCGGTGAATCCGAAGATGACCGGCAGGAAGTAGCTGGTGGACGTGAAGGCGACCGGAGTCTCGGGCCCCATCTTCTGCAGGGCGTCTTTCAGCGTCGCCTCCGCGTCGGCGATCACGGCGTGGGCACCTCTTATGGCTGAGGTAGCAATAAACCTTGACATCTTGGGTTTTCCCCCTTTAGCTGAATTGGCGCTGGCTTTCTAGTAGCGACGGAAGTCACCCGACATGGGCGCATCCACCGGATTCGTATCTACCATGCGACCGGCTTTCACAAACCCCGGACTCTTGGCGGACACCGCCGGTTCTTTCCAGAGGGTCTCCGCGCTCTTCAGTGCCTGGCGCGCCAGCGATGTTTTGCTTTCGTCGGCATACACCGCGACCAGTATTCCGCCTATCCGGAGCGCGAACTCATAATACTTGCCCTGCTCGGCGGAGATTCCGAGCTCCTTGATCAGCAAGGCCGCCAGCTCCTCTTTGTTTTCTTTCAGGGGGGTAGAGATGGGGCCGGTAGATAGAAGTTCGCCCAGGCCGCCGATAGCGCTCTTGCTGGGCCCGGCGAGTTTGGCCGCTAGGCCCCGGTTTTGCTCCATCGGACGGAAGACCACGGAGACCTCGTTGTTGAAACCCTTGTCCCTGAGCAGGCCCAGAGCCTTGTCTGCGGTATCTGGACTACGGAAAAGCCTTACTACTTTTGCCATGACGACTCCTCCTGTGCCAAAACAGCGAATTTTATCACCAAGCTACCTATACGTCAAATACCGGCAGATAGAGGTCGCTTGGTTTGTCATTGCGAGGAGTCCCGACAAATCGGGACGGCGAAGCAATCTCGGCCCTCTTGTCATTGCGAGGCCCGATTCTATCGGGACGAAGCAATCCGTGGACGGGGGGCGGATTGCTTCGCTTCGCTCGCAATGACAGGGAGGGGAAGCAGGTAGGGTGGGT
>JAUYGE010000254.1 GCA_030690705.1 Dehalococcoidia bacterium
TTTCTATGGTCTTCAGCTACCGCGATTCACTGGTTCAAGCATAGGACAACAGACGGGGGCAGGAGTGTAGCAAATCACAATTTTTCAATTAACTGGGAAAACAGCGAATGGAAGTTGCGAGTTTCTGGCTGGGAAAAAACGGAGTGGGATGACGAAAGTGATGGTCTCAGTTTAGTGCTTCATGGTTGGGTTGGGGTAAGCACGATTCAGACAATTAGAGTGGAATCAATCTCTCTAAATTTGGGTGGACATGAATACAATTGCATTTGGGATTCGGGGGAATTCCACATTTCAGAAGAGCGCGACATTAGCTGTGATATTCCATTGGGTATTCCTCGTGGTAAAAAGGTAGCATACCTCAAAGCAGTGGTGGACGGTCAACCCTACCAAAGCAAATCTTTCACTCTTGATTTACCTAAGGGGAAACAAGTGTTTCGTATGGAAGATTCTCGGACTTGATTAACTTTAGAAGCGTATCCCGAAACAGGTGCTCGTTATTGCGGTTATTGAACCGCCATTCGAGTTCGTCAAGTATATAAGCCCCATTGAATCTTCCCTTCTGCCTTTAGCTTCTTTGCGATTTCCTGCTGCAACACTTTCTTGTCCACCTTCTGACCTTCGGCGACCGTCGGCAGTCTGTCCGCCAGCTCCAGCCTCTCGGGCAGCTTGAAGGCGGCTACCTTTTTATCTTTGAGAAAGGAAACCATCTCCTCGAAGAGGAAGCTCTGGCCCGCCTTCGGGACGACAAAGGCGCAGGCCCTCTCTCCCATGAGCGGGTCAGGCATACCGACGATGGCCACGCCGGCCACCTTGGGATGGCCGATCAGTATGTCCTCAATCTCCACCGGGTAGATGTTCTGTCCTCCCCGCTTGATCATGTCCTTCTTGCGGCCGGCGATGACGACGTTTCCGCGCCCGTCTATCCGGGCCAGGTCGCCGGTCTTGAACCAGCCCTCCCGGCTCCACACCTCCCAGGTGGCTTCGGGGTTTTTGTAGTAGCCCGCGATCCCCGCCGGGCCCCTCGCCCATAGCTCCCCCACCTCCCCCCGGCCCACCTCCTTCCCGCTATTGTCCACCAGCTTTACCTCGTGGTGGGGTATCGGCTTTCCGGTGGTGAGCCATCTTTCCTCCCGCGAGGCCTCCAGAGGCGAGAGGATGATGCCACCCCAGTCAACCGCGCCGTAGTACTGGATTACCTTGCCGCTTGTCTCGTCCTCCACCTCTCTGGCCAGCTTCTCCGGGGGGGTGCCGGCGGGGCAGGCCCAGAGACGGACTGAGCTCAGGTCGAAATCCTTGCGGCGCGGGTGAGTCATCATCATGATGAACATGGTGGGCACCACACCGAGGACGGTAACCTTCTCCTTCTCGATGGTTTGCAGGGCAGCCTCGGCCTCAAACCTCTCCATCAGCACCACCCTGGCTCCCACCAGGGCAGCGCCCCAGTAAACGATGATATTCGGCCCGCCTGTAGCGGGGGAGAAAGCGCCGATGACATCGTCGGAGGTGAGCTTCCAGGGCTGGATGAAACCCTTGCACAGCGCCACCCGGGCGCAGGCCGGTATCTCCACGAACTTGGGAAAGCCCGTCGTCCCCGTAGTATGGCTGATCCAGGAGACCTCGGTGGACTTGTAGCCAAGGCCGTTGAGGTATCCGGGAGCGTACTTCTTCCCGGTCGGCTCGCGGAGCATCCCGGCCACCGATATGGCGACTGAAGGGACTTCTTCGCCGGTTACGAAGATGTGCCGCAGCCGCGGCAGTCGCGGGCGCAGCTCCTGCGCCATTTCAAAGTAGTCGAAATCGCTCCACTTCCAGGGAATGACCCAGCCGGCGGCGTCCACGTAGCGAAGGATGTACTCCATCTCCTTCTGGCGCAGGGTGCGGAGAACCGGCAGGCAGAGGATGCCCGCCTTTTCGCAGGCCAGGCGGAGGAGGCACAGTTCGATGCAGTTGGGTAGCTGGAGCACCAGTACCTCGTCCTTCTTGAACCCCATCTCCAGCAGCTTCAAAGCCAGTCGGTCTATCAGTTGGTTCGCCTGTGCCCAGGTCAGCCTGGTCTTCGAATCAACCAGGGCCTCCCTGTCGGGCCACTTCTCCGCATTGCGCGCCCATATCTCCGGCCAGGTGGTGGACTCCCAATAGCCTTTCTTGAAATACTCGGCTGTCATCTCCTCGGTGTACCTGGTGGGTCTGGACATCTGTACTCGTCTCCTCCCGGCGGGTTGTTGAGTGTTTCGGAGCATTATAAACGTTCCGCGGGTGCAAGTGTACGGCAATGATGTGGTATGCATGTCATTGCCAAGCGAAGCAATCTGTACAGCTGTCCTCTCTCGCCTGGAGGGAGCCTTGCCTCAAATGTCATTCTGAGGAGCGAAGCGACGAAGAATCTCTGGTGGGGTCGGTGTAGCACAGGTAGGCCCCACCACCCAGAGATCCTTCGCTTCGCTCAGGATGACACAGAGGCCGCACTTTTTGGGCAAAGCCCCTGGAGGAAGAGGGTGAAACTGACGGATTGCTTCTTCACCCCCGGCTCCCTTCGGCAGGCTCAGGGTAGGCTCTCGCAATGACAATTTGGGGCGTGCATACGGTATGGGGAAGATATAGAATGAGCACGGGAATCCTATCCGGAGGAGGGTTGGTGCCCAACCGTTTGATTGGCGAGACAAGTCCCTATCTTCTGCAGCATGCCCACAATCCCGTGGACTGGTACCCCTGGGGTGAGGAAGCGCTGGAGAGGGCGAGGAAAGATGACAAACCCATACTCCTGAGCATTGGCTATGCCGCTTGCCACTGGTGCCATGTCATGGAGCGAGAGTGCTTTGAGAACCCCGACATCGCTCTTCTGATGAACGAGCTCTTCATCAGCATCAAAGTTGACCGCGAGGAGCGACCTGACATAGACGCCGTCTACATGGAGGCGGTACAGGCCATGACAGGTGGCGGCGGCTGGCCGCTGACGGTCTTCCTCTCGCCCGACGGCAAGGCGTTCTTTGGAGGCACCTACTTTCCACCGCGCGACATCTCGAACCTGCCGGGGTTTCCTCGCGTGCTGCTGGCCATTGCCGAAGCCTATCGCGGCAAGAGGGCTGAGATAGCCGAGATAGGAGAGCAGGTGTTTTCACATGTGAAGCAGGGGCTACAGGCGGCGCCGGCAGGGGAATCGCTCGCCGAGGACACACTTGCTCGTGCTTATCACGGTTTGAGGGGAGTCTTCGACTATGAAAATGGGGGTTTGGGTGGAGCTCCAA
>JAUYGE010000255.1 GCA_030690705.1 Dehalococcoidia bacterium
ACCCCACCTGGCAATCGATCTGCCTCAACTCCGTCAACCCTCTCCCGTCAGGTCTCCGCCCTTCATCGAGCAGACTGGCTCGCACGGCGGCTTTTACCCTCGAGTCGAAGACCGAGGCTATGTCACTCGTGGAGAAGGTTGAGCCCAACTTCTCCTTGACCTCTTGCAGCAGCTGCGAAAGCGCGGCCTCGCGTTGCTGGAGATCTCGTTGTCCCAGAGCTTGAGCCAGGCGTCCGTTGTCCAGAATGGAGGCCATTGCAGGGCCTACTTCGGCGCTGACCGCGGCTATCTTGAACTCCCTCTTGGGCTTACCCAGCGCGGCGCGCATCCGCTCCTGCAGCTTGATCAGCTTCTGGTTCTCTTCGTGGGCAAGCCTGATTGCCTCGATGACCAGTTGCTCGGAGACCTCGTGGGCACCGGCTTCAATCATCACCACCGCCTTGGCGGTGCTGGCCACCACCAGGTCGAGGGAACTGGACGCGAGATCGGGCATGGTTGGGTTGAGGACCAGCCGCCCGTCAATATGGCCCACACGGGTAGCTCCCACCGGCGTGTCGAAGGGGAGGTCGGAAATAATCAGCGCCGCCGAGGCGCCGGTCAGAGCGAGAATATCGGGGTCGTTCTGCTGGTCGGCAGAGAGGACGGTTACTACTATCTGAATCTCGTTGCGTAAGCCCTTCGGGAATAGGGGGCGGAGGGGCCGGTCAATCAAGCGCGCGGCGAGAGTGGCTTCCTGGTTGGGACGCCCTTCCCTTCGCATGAAGCTGCCCGGGATCTTGCCCGCGGCGTAATGTCTTTCTTCGTAATCGATGGTTAGCGGGAAGAAATCTATGCCTTCTCTTGGCTCGCGGCCGCCGCAGGCGGCCACCAGCACTATGGTGTCACCGTAGCGAACGGTGACCGCCCCGCCGGCTTGCCCGGCCACTTTTCCCGTTTCGATAGAGACGGTTCGACCAGCCAATGCACATTCAAAAACTTCAGACATAGGTGAGGATACCTCCTGCGCAGACAGCGCTGAGTTGCCTACTTCCGCAGGCCCAGTCGAGCGATGAGCTTCCGGTAGCGGTCCACATCCGTGTTGGTCAGATAAGCCAGCAGCCTCTTCCTTTGCCCTACCATCTGCAGAAGACCCCGCCGCGACTGGTGGTCGTGCTGATTGATCTTGAGATGCTCGGTGAGCAAGTTTACTTTCTCCGTCAGAATGGAGACTTGAACCTCTGCCGACCCGGTGTCCGTCTCATGTACCCTGGCCCCTTCAAGTAAGGTCTTCTTTTTCTCTTTGTCCAGCACTCTAGCTCCTCGAGCTTCGGGAATATCCTCTTTCGAAGCCTGTTTTTTTCATCAAAGGGGGATTATAGCAAAAGAACATGAGTGGTGCAAAGAATTGGCGATGATGATTGACAGTCCCTATTGCGGGGCATATCATACGGCGGCGGAGAGTTCACCAACCCCCGGTTCCGGGCCAGGCAGGGGAAGTCGTTCTGTGTCAGGAGGAAGGGAATGAGCAAAGTGGTGATTGTAACCGGCGCCTCGGGTCTATTGGGAAGCGCCATTGCGCTGGGCTTTGGCGCCAAGGGTTGGAAGGTGGCCGCCGGTTACCTTGGACTCAGGCAGCGTGTTGACGAGGTGACGGCGGAAATCAACAAGGGGCCGGGGCAAGCTTTTGCCGTCGAGGCGGACATCCGTGACTACGATCAGGTAACCAAACTGGTGGATGCTGCTGTTGCCAGGTGGTCCCGGGTGGATGTCATGGCCTGTGTGGCGGGTCAGTCCCTGGGACGTCTCACCGGGACCGCGCGCGAGAAGCGGCTCATAGAGCACACGGATGTGGACTGGGACCTGGTGGTGGACACCATTCTCAAGGGCACTTTCCATTGCATCAAGGCGGTGAGCCGTCCGATGATGGCTCAGAAAGAAGGGCATATCATCATCATGGCTTCCGGCACCGGACTCAAGCCCAGGAAGGGTCTCTCCAGCTACGCCGCCGCAAAGGCGGGGCTGTTCGGCTTGATGAAATCCGCTGCCCTGGAACTGGGCGAGTTCAACATCCAGGTAAACGCCGTTAACCCGGGGTATGTTCCGCACAAGGGCGCGGCCGATGAGACCTCTGAGAGCATCGAGGCCTACAAGAAGCAGACACTGATGAATCGAACATCCGAAGCCGGCGAGGTAGCTGACTTCTTTGTCCACCTGGGCGGCATGAGAAACGTTTCGGGGCAGACCATGAACCTGAGCAACCGGATCGAGTAGGGCCCTCCGCTAGAATGTCGAAGCTGTTCTGTCATTGCGAGGCACGCAGTGCCGAAGCAATCCGCAATCCCGGTAGTGGAGAGGACGGATTGCTTCGCTTCGCTCGCAATGACAGGGTGGATTAGCGAGGAGAGAATCGTCGTGTTAGCTAAGGTCCTGACCTGCGCCATCTGGGGGCTGGAGGGAGCCCTGGTGGAGGTTGAGGTTGATATCGCCGCCGGGCTGCCCTCTTTCACCATAGTAGGCCTTCCGGATACAGCGGTGCAAGAGGCGCGGGAGAGGGTGCGCGCCGCCATAAGGAACTCGGGCTGCGCCTTTCCGAACCGGAAGATCACTGTCAATCTGGCCCCGGCTGACCTGAAGAAAGAGGGTCCCGCCTACGACCTGCCCATCGCCATCGGCGTCCTCATTAGTTCTGAGCAGATATCCAACGAGCTTGGCAACAGCATTTTCCTGGGGGAGCTGTCTCTTGATGGAGGCTTGCGCCACACGCATGGCATCTTGCCCATGGTGGCGTTTGCCGCCGAGAAGGGGACCTCCCAGGTATTCGTGCCCGCCGTTGACGCCCAGGAGGCTAGTCTCATACCAGGCCCGGGCATCAAAGCCTTCGATTCACTATCTCAGCTCGTGAGCTATCTTCGCGGGGAAATCCCTGCTCCTGAGTCTCGCATCGCACCCCCACCCCAGGACAGGCCGGTTGTCCCGGCGGTTGATTTTCGTGACATCAAGGGACAGGAGCATGCCAAACGGGCGATGGAGGTGGCAGCCGCCGGAGGCCACAACGTGGTGATGTGCGGTCCTCCCGGCAGCGGCAAGACCCTTCTCGCCCGCGGTCTGCCTTACATATTGCCTCAGATGGCCATGGAAGAAGCCATCGAGGTCACCAAGATTTACAGCGTAAGCGGGCTTCTGCCCCAGGATACACCGCTTGTGCAGCAGCGGCCTTTCCGCGCGCCGCACTACACTATTTCTAACGCCGGTCTGGTAGGTGGTGGGTCCTGGCCCCGGCCCGGAGAGATAAGTCTCAGCCACCGCGGCGTGCTCTTTCTCGACGAGTTGCCCGAGTTCGGTCGCGCCAGCCTGGAAGTGCTCCGCCAGCCCCTCGAAGACAGGCTTGTTACCATCAGTCGTGCTCAGGGCACGGCGACCTTCCCCGCCAATTTCATGCTGGTTGGCGCGATGAATCCATGCCCGTGCGGCTACTTCGGGGATCCCGTGAAGGAGTGTACCTGCTCGCCCTCTCTTGTCTCCCGCTACCAGAAACGCATCAGCGGGCCTCTCCTTGACCGCATTGACATCTTCATTGACGTGCCGCGGGTGGAGTATGAGAAACTGGCCGATGAGAGGCTGGGAGAGGCGTCGGGCGACATCCAGCCCAGGGTGGAAAGAGCGCGGCTCATCCAGCGGCAGCGATTCGCCGGGACCAGACTGATGTGTAATGCCGAGATGACGCCGGTGGAGGTGCGGGCCTTCTGCGCCTTGGAGCCATCGGCCCAGCCTCTGCTCAAGGCAGCGATGAGACAGTTGTCTCTCTCCGCCCGTGCATTTCACCGCGTCTTGAAGCTGGCCCGCACGATCGCCGATCTCGAAGGAGCGGAGACCATCAAGGCCAGCCATCTGGCGGAAGCAATTCAGTACCGGCCGAGAAACCTGGGCTAGCAGCTGTGAAATCGTTTTCTTCCCATGGCATTGTGCACCATGAGCATCTAGTTTGGGTAATAAGCCTCCCCGGGCTAGCAAGAGCAAGAACGAAAAGGAGAGAAAGGTGAAAATAGACATCTTCAGCCACATCATTCCGCCGAAGTTCCTTAAAGCGCTCCAAGAGAAGTCGCCCTCCCAGAGGGATGCCATATTGCGGTCTGCTTCGCCGCCGACGACGTACGACCTCGACTTGCGGTTCCGGATTATGGACCGGTTCGAAGATGTCGTCCAGGTGCTCACCGTTCCCACTCCTATGGTGGAGACGCTCGGTCCGGGTGCGATAGAGCTGGCCAGGCTGGCCAATGACGAGATGGCCGAGTTGCTGGTCAAGCACCCAGACAGGTTCGTCTCCGCGGCTGCGCTCATACCCATGAACGATATGGACGCGGCGCTCCGCGAGACTGACAGGGCCATCAAAGAATTGAGATTTAGAGGGGTGCAGATATTCAGCAGCCCGAATGGTGAGCCCATAGATTCACCGAAATTTCTGCCCCTCTTTGAGAAGATGTCACAGTATAATCTGCCGATATGGATTCATCCAGAGATCAACTTCGCCGTGCCTGAGATGAAGCAGACGATGGTGGATATCGCTCATCTGATGATTACCTTTCGCTGGCCCTATGAGACCACCATCGCCATGGCGCGACTGGTCTATAGCGGCGTTTTTGAGCGTTACCCCAACCTGATGATTATCACCCATCACTGCGGCGGCATGGTGCCCTTTTTCGCCGGACGGGTGGCCCAGTCCCACGACACCCAGGAAATGCGGGTCCGGACCAAGTTCAAGACCGAGTTCACCGTCCATCCAATAGAGCATTTCCGTAAGTTCTATGCCGATACTGTAGTGCAAGGGAACGTCTCAGCCCTGATGTGCGGCTACGAGTTCTTCGGCGCTGACCGTCTTCTGTTCGGTACCGATATGCCGTACGACAACCAGCTTGGCGCCCGGACGGTGAGGAACACCATCCGGGCGATACAGGAGATGGACATACCGGAGGCAGACAAGAAGAAGATCTTCGAAGAAAACGCCAAGAGGATTCTCCGCATTACTTTGTAAGTGCAGACGCGTCTGATATACTGGGTGTAATTAGGAAAGGAGGAAGAAATGGTAGAGCGTTCTCTAGTTCAGGCCACTTTACAATTACCTTGCTCGGTAGTAATACTCAGCGCCCGCGCGGACGGGAGTGAGGGGGCGATGACTGCCTGCGCCATGTATGTCTCGCAGGTGCCACCTTTAATAGCAGTCAGCCTCTCGAAGACCCTGGCTACTTCTAAACTAATAGAAAAGGCCAGGGAGTTTGCCATCAATGTGATAGCAGAAGGCCAGTTGGACCTGGCCCAGAAGTTTGGCAGTGTCCACGGACAGGAGGTGGACAAGTTCAAAGAATTCAAGGTTGCCACTGAGGCCGCCAGCAAGATAAAGGCTCCGCTCATCTCGGGCTGTTTCGCCAACATCGAATGCAAGGTCAAGAGCTCCCTGTGGGATGTGGAAGGCAACCACGCTATCTATGTGGGGGAGGTAGTGGCCTTTAAGATGAACGAGAAATCGAGGCCGCTGGTATGGCTGGACAACAAGTACTTCCGGGTGGGCGGTGAGTGCCGCCTTTAACCCGAAGGCGCTGTTTTTCAAGACTAACTAAATAGCTTGAACCTTCTTAACGCCGGGCACCTCTTTTTTGAGCATGCTCTCAATAGCCTTGGTGGTCTTCTCTTTGTAGATACAAAGCTGACAGGTGCCGATGAGCTTGACCTTGACGACTCCGTCGTCGGTAATCTCTTTTACTTCAAAGTTGCCCTCGTGTTCCACAAATAACGGCTTTATCATCTCGAAGACTTTCATTACTGCTTTTCGGTCAACCATGTGATTTCCTCCTGTAAAGTTTGTGGTTCCGCAATCTTTCTAATAATCTCTACTGTTCTCAATAGTAAAACAGGGCAGCAGAATAGTCAAGCCCAGTTACATTTATTCCAGGACTCTCTGGTAAAGGATAGAGCCGACTGTAACGGCGGCCGCCGCGAGTACAGTCAGGATAACGAAATCCCTTATCAACGTGTGGAAGTCGCCGGTTATCATGAGGGAACGCAAAAGGTTCACTTGATAGCTGAGCGGATTAACCAGGGCGATGGCCTTGAGCCATGATGGCATTACATCGATAGGATACAGGGCATTGGAAGCGAAGAAGAGGGGCATGGTGAGAATCTGGTTCAGGCCCATAAAGCGCTCTCTTGTCTTTACCAGGGAGGCGATGGTCATCGATAGAGAGGCGAAGAAGACGGACCCCAGGACGATGGCCACGATAACGCCGGCAAGGTAGAGTGGGTTCCAGAGAATGGGTATGCCCAGCACGGCGGCCAGTATGAAGACGATGCCGGCTTGGGCGAGAGCACGAACACTAGCAGATAGCGCTTTCCCCAGCACCAATGAGGGCCGGCGAATAGGACTGACCAGCAACTTGTTCAAGATGCCCATGTCCCGCTCCCATATCATGGCGATGCCATAGAAA
>JAUYGE010000256.1 GCA_030690705.1 Dehalococcoidia bacterium
AAGGCCACCGGCGAGGTGATGGCCATCGACCGGTCCTTCGAGGCCGCCCTGCAGAAGGCGGTACGCTCCCTTGAGGTGGGCCGGTCGCTCCTGTGGGAGGACAGGAAGTGGGTGGAGGACCCTTCCTCCCCCGATACCTACCCCATTGGCCCCAACGACCAGCGGCTGTGGGCGCTCATGGCCCTCCTCCGCCGGGGCGCCTCGCCCGAGGACCTGGCCAGGAAGACCGGCATCGACCCGTGGTTCCTCAACAAGTTCCAGAATATCGTGGAGATGGAGAAGACCCTCCTCGCCAAAGAGCTCACCCCGGACCTGCTCCGGCAGGCCAAGCGCCTGGGCTTCTCCGATGAGATGATCGGCACCCTCGCCGACAGGCTGCCCGAGCAGGTGCGTCAACTGAGGAGCAAGTGGGGCCTGCGTCCCGTCTACAAGATGGTGGACACCTGCGCCGCCGAGTTCGATGCCGAGACGCCATACTTCTACAGCACCTACGAGAAGGAGAACGAGGCCCAGCCCCTGCCGGGGAAGAAGGCGGTAGTCATCGGCTCCGGGCCCATCCGCATCGGACAGGGCATCGAGTTCGACTACTGCAGCGTCCACGCCGCGTGGGCCCTTCAAGAGGCGGGCGTCAAGAGCATCATGGTCAACTCCAACCCGGAGACGGTCTCCACCGATTTTGACACCAGCGACCGGCTCTATTTCGAACCCCTGGACGAGGAGAGCCTGCGGGACCTGCTGGAGAATGAGGCCGGTTCGAATGGCGCCGACCACCTGCCACCCTCCATCGTCCAGTTCGGCGGGCAGACCGCCATCAACCTCGCCGAGCCTCTGGCATCGAGCGGCATGCCCCTCCTGGGCACGGGCGCCGAAGCCATCGACATCGCCTCCGACCGCCGCCGCTTCGAGGACTTCCTCAGCCACCTGAGCATCCCTCAGCCCCCGGGCGCCGGCGTGACCACGCTGGAGGAGGCCCTGAAGGTAGCCGAACTCATCGGCTACCCGGTGTTGGTGCGGCCCAGCTATGTGCTGGGCGGGCGCGCCATGGAGATCGTCCATAACGCCAGCGAGCTGGTCCGCTACGCCGCCCTGGCCCTGGAGGTGGACAGGAAGCACCCCGTCCTGATCGACAAGTACTTCATGGGACGGGAGGTGGAGGTGGATGCCGTTTGCGACGGCGAGGCGGTGCTCGTCCCCGGCATCATGCAGCACATCGAGAGGGCGGGCGTTCACAGCGGGGACTCCATCGCCGTCTATCCGGGCATCAGCCTGACCGATGATGAAGAGCAGACGCTGGTGGACTACGCCGTGCGTATCGGCATCGCCCTCAAGTTCAAAGGTCTGATGAACATCCAGTACGTCATTATGCCCCTGAAGAAGGAGGCGGACCCCGATGGTGTCCTGCCGCAGTCTCGCGTCTATGTGATTGAGGTCAACCTACGCGCCAGCCGCACCATCCCCTTCATCTCCAAGGTCACCGGCGTGCCCATGGTGCGGGTGTCTTCGCGGGTGATGCTCGGCCAGAGCCTGGCGGAGCAAGGCTACACCGGAGGGTTATGGAAACGGCAGGACCTGGTGGCCGTCAAGGCGCCGGTCTTCTCCATGTCGAAGCTGATAGGGGTGGACACCTACCTGGGGCCGGAGATGAAGTCCACCGGCGAGGTGATGGGGATTGACTACACCTTTGAGCCCGCCCTCACCAAGGCCCTGATTGCGGCGGGCCTGATGCTGCCGCCGAAGGGGGCCATCCTGTTCAGCGTCGCCGACCGCGACAAGGCAGAGGCCCTGCCCATCATAAGGGGGTTCGCCTCAGTGGGATATGAGCTCTATGCCACCGAGGGCACAGCGGCCATGATACAGGCCAGCGGGCTTCCGGTGAAGACGATCTCCAAGAAGCTCAGCGAAGGGCATCCCAACATCCTTGATGTCATCAGCAGCGGGAAGGTGAACGGCGTGGTCAATACCGTCACCGGTGGACGCATACCCCTTCGGGACGGCTTCGAAATCCGCCGCGTGGCCACGGAGAAGAGGGTCCCGTGCTTTACCTCGCTGGACACCGTGCGAGCGGTGCTGCAGGCGCTGTCCAACGGGAAACAGGACTACAATATCAAGCCGATGTCGGAGTACCTGGGGCACGGCAAATAATGTCATTGCGAGGGGCAAAGCCGCGAAGCAATCCGGAATTGTGTCCTCTCCCCCCTGGAGGGGGGAGAGTTAGAGAGAGCCGTAGGGTGGGTCAAGCGCGAACAGGGCGGGAGTGTTGCGGAGTGGCCGCGCGGACCCACCACGTCCCTGGTGGGTTCGTCCCGATAGAATCGGGACTTAACCCACCCTACGCCTTTGACACGGGTTTTTTGAGTTTCGAATTTTGAATTTGTTTCGGATTTAGTGCTTAGACATGAATATGCTCGCTCCCATCATCTCTAACGAGGAAGTCGCCTCAGGCGTCCACCTCCTCTGGGTGGAGGCGCCGGCTATCGCCGCGGCCGCCCGGCCGGGGCAGTTTGTCATGGTCCGCTGCGGAGAAGAGCTTCTGCTGCGGCGTCCCCTGAGCATCCACCAAGTAGAACCCGGTTCAAATCCGGCCAGGCTCGCCTTCCTGTTCGCCGTGGTGGGCAAAGGCACCGGCTGGCTCTCCCGCCAGAGGCATGGCAGCGTGGACCTGCTGAGCCCCCGGGGGAACGGCTTCTGGCTGGGCCCAGCGAAGGAGCCTGCTCCTTCGTCAAGCTCAGGACAGGCTCTGAGCCTGTCGAAGGGGAAGCTGCTGCTGGTCGCGGGCGGCATGGGGATAGCCCCGCTGGCCTTCCTCGCCCAACGGGCCCTGGGGCAGGGACATGAGGTGACGCTCATCGTCGGAGCCCGGACCGCCTCCTCCCTCCACCTCGACTTCCCCCCGGCGAAACGGGTGGAACTGGTGACCGTGACTGAGGATGGCTCGAAAGGGAAGAAAGGACTGGCCACCGACTACCTGACCGGTTTCCTGCCCGGGGCCGGCCAGGTCTTCGCCTGCGGCCCGATGGAGATGTACCGCGCCATGGCTGCCCACAAGGCCCTCCGCGGCAAGTCCGTGCAGGTCTCCCTCGAGGCGAGGATGGGGTGCGGGTTCGGGGCCTGCTTCGGCTGCACCATCAAGACGACCAGCGGGCTGAAGCAGGTGTGCAAAGACGGGCCGGTGTTCGAGCTGAAGGAGATAGTCTGGGAATCGCAGGGGGGCGTCTAAGAGAGCAGCAGCCCCCTCTGTTCAGTATGTCATTCCCGCGCAGGCTGGAATCCAAAGTCGTTTCAATAGCAAGATTCCCGCCTGCGCGGGA
>JAUYGE010000260.1 GCA_030690705.1 Dehalococcoidia bacterium
CCCCGCCTTCCCGCGGATGAGGACCGCCGCATCCCTGTCCAGAGGAGTGGGGCTCAGGTTGACGATAATCACCCTGGCGCCCGACTCCAGGGCATAGACAGGCATGTAGGCTGCGGGATAGACGGTGAGGGTGGAGCCGATGACCAGCATCAGGTCGCAGGCGCGGGCATGCTCCGTAGCTGCCTGCAGCACGGCGACCGGAAGAGACTCGCCGAAGAACACCGCCGCCGGCTTCAACACCCCGTGGCAGGCCGGGCAATCGGGCACCTCGACGCCGCTCTCCAGCCACCGGGCGACCTCGTCGGAAGAGTAGCGCTCATGGCAACTGAGGCAGACAGCCCATTTGAGATTGCCGTGAAGCTCGAACACCTTCTGGCCCTGGCTTCCCGCTCGCTGGTGAAGATCGTCCACGTTCTGTGTGATGACGCACTCCAGCTTTCCCATCCTCCCCAGCTCGGCGATGGCGTAGTGGGCCGGGTTCGGACGGGCGGTCGCGGAAAAGGAGCCTCTGATGAGCTCCCAGTGTTTCCGCCGGGCGCCGGGGTCAGCCAGAAACTTCTGATAGGTGAAGTCCTCAGGGTCGAACTTGCTCCAGATGCCCCCGGGGCTGCGAAAGTCAGGGATGCCCGATTCGGTGCTGACCCCCGCTCCGGTGAAGGCCACTGTCCTTTTCGACCGCGCGATGAGCTCCGCCGCGGCGTCAATCAGATGCCCGGTCTGCTGCTCCATTTTTGGCTAGCGACTCCCTTGAGGTCGTCTATTTGTCATTGCGAGCCCGCCGAAGGCGAGGCGTGGCAATCTCATGGCAGCGCTTGTGAGATTGCTTCGGCCTGCTGCTACATGGCCTCGCAATGACAGTAAGTGTAGGGCGGGTTTCGTTTCATTTCACCCACCATCGATGATAAGCATTCTGGTGGGTTCGCGCAGCCACACCACACACCGGACACCCCATCTGCGCTTAACCCACCCTACAGCTTAAGACAACCCTTATCTGCCGAGCCGTTCCACCCTGGCTGCCAGCCTGGCCTCGAGTTCCAGGCCTTCCCCTAGGCTCAGGTCGAGCCCCCGGTTCACCGCCTCCTTGATAGTCCTCACCGCCTGAGCGTCATGGGCCATAATTTCGCGCGCCAGCCCGACGGCGGCGGGAAGAAGCTGCGCCCTGGGGACCACCTGGTTGACGAACCCGACCCGGTGGGCTTCCCGAGCGTCCATCCAGACGCCTCCCAGGACCATTTCCAGCGATTTCGCCCGCCCGATAAGGCGGGGCAGCGTCTGAGTACCGCCCGCCGCGGGAATGATGCCCAGGCCCGCCTCCGGCAGGCCGAAGCGGACGTCCTCGGAAGCCAGCCGGATATCGCAGCATAGGGCCATCTCGATTCCCGAGCCCAGGACGAAGCCGTGCAAGGCGGCAATCATGGGCTGCGGCAGGCTGAGAAAGAGCCCCCAGACATCGCGCTCCCAGCGCGCCTGCCGGGCGATGATGCGGGAGGGCGCGGTGAGGAACTCGGAAAGGTCGGCGCCGGCGCAGAAGGCCTTCTCCCCGGTCCCCTTGAGGATGACTGCCTTCACCTCCGGGTCCTCCTTGATAGCTCCGAGCACCTGATGGAGGTCGTCCCGCATCTGGATATTGTAGATGTTCAGGACCTGAGGACGGTTGAGGGTGACGTAGGCCAGACCGTCTTCCACCTCATAGAGAAGAGTCTTGAAGACGGTCATTACTCCCCCTTGAAATGGGGCGGCCTCTTCTCCAGGAAAGCCTTGATTCCTTCCGTACGGTCGGCAGTGGTCTGGAGAAGGAAGTAGATATCGGCCTCCAGCCGCATCCCCTGGTCCAGAGTCAGGTCCAGCCCTTTGTGGATGGCCTCCTTGGCGAGACGCAGGGCGATGGGCCCGCTGCCCGCCATCTTCCGGGCCATCTCCTCGGCCTGAGGCAGAAGCTTGTCCGTGGGCAAGACCCGGCTCACCAGTCCGATGCGAAAGGCCTCC
>JAUYGE010000149.1 GCA_030690705.1 Dehalococcoidia bacterium
GGCGGGTTTACCGAGGGAATCCTTATCAGCTCCGAAAGAATACGCTCTACTTCCATCACAGGTCACCTCGATCTTTGAGCCTGTTCAGTTCGTCTGGCTCGCAGTGTTCCGCGAGAGTATACCATGCGTTGTATTGTCACCCGCAAAACGATACAATGAATCAACGGGAGGCGGCAATTGCAGAAGTCGCTCTTGGCATTCAAATGGTGGCTGCCGCTTGCGGCGGTAATGTTCATTCTTCCGTCAGGTTGCGGCGCGCCACCGTCAACAACACCACCAGTCATCTACTCGGCGCCCGAGCTGAAATACCGGCTGATTTTCAACTTTGGCGATTTGTTCTATGTCGACCGCGATTTTTACCCGGTGGCTCGTGAGGGACAGGAAGAAAAGAATGCTCTGGAGCAATTCCCTGCCATCAGAGCAGATGCCGCTGAATTCTCGGCCATCGTGGAACACCTTGCTCTTCAGAGCAAGGCCGATTACACCACGGAAGAGAAACTTCTTATCTACCGGGAGCACAAGAAACTATCTCTCGGAGTAGAGATGTCCCCTTCGGGAGACGCCTACCACTTCACTCTGCGGGTGGGAGAGGGCCAGGGGCAACGCATCGAAGGGACCATCACCACGTCCGGCAAGATAACGGTACTGAAAAAAGAGCCGAGCTTCAATACACGGCCCATTTGCCTGGCGAGGGGAACCCTCATAGACACGCCCGGGGGACCGGTGCCGGTAGAGCAGTTGCGCCAGGGGATGGCCGTGTGGACGGTCAACGAGATGGGAGAGCGCACTGCGGCCGTGGTGGCCAGGACCGTGGCGACCCCGGTCCCGCCGTCCTTCCAGGTGGTCAGGGTGAGACTGAACGACGGCCGTACCGTGACGGCGTCTATGGGTCACCCCACGGCAGATGGACGTCCGCTGGGCGATTACCATGCGGGCGACACTCTGGATGGAGCGCTGGTGGCAGCAGTGGAGCCGATAGCTTACGAAGGCGGTGCGACCTACGACCTGTTGCCTTCCGGCAGGACAGGGCTTTACTGGGCCAACGGCATCCTGTTGAAGAGCACGCTGGCAACCAATTGAGCATTCAAAGAGGGACATGAAAAGCCTGGCTGAGTCCGCCTAATCCGTTATGACCTGTGACCGAAATACGAGGTAACTCAGGAGAGTGAGAGCATGAGAAAAGCCCTGTTGCTTATTCTGGTATCGGCACTCCTGGTCGGGCTTTCAAGTTGCACTCAAGCGGCCTCAGGCCAGGTGGTACAGTCGGACAAGCCCAGGAACACCTCGCCCGCGGTAGATGGGGCAGACCTGGGAACCCTTGTCGACGGCAATAACGCCTTTGCTTTCAGCCTGTATCAGGCACTGAGAGGAAAGGGTGGCAACTTCTTTTACTCCCCATACAGCATCTCGGAAGCGCTAGCCATGACCTATGCCGGCGCCCGCGGCAGCACGGAGAAGAACATGGCGGAAGCCCTCGACTTCACCCTGTCACAGGACCGCCTGCACCCGGCATTCAATAGCCTCGACCTCCAGCTCAAGCAGCGCGGCCAGGGAGCCAAGGGCAAGGACGGGAAAGGGTTCCGCTTGCACGTGGTCAACGCCATCTGGAGCCAGAAGGACTACCAGTTCCTCGAGCCGTTCCTCGACACCCTGGCCCGGAACTACGGGGCCGGTCTGAGGCTGGCGGATTTCATAAACCAGACCGAGCAAGCCAGAGTGGCTATCAACCAGTGGGTCAGCGAACAAACTGAGGGGAAGATCAAGGACCTGATTCCGCCGGGAGCCGTGAATGCCCTGACGCGCCTCGTCCTGACCAATGCCATCTACTTCAACGCGTCCTGGCTGCACCCCTTCAACGAGAGCGCGACCTCCAACGGCCAGTTCCATTTGCTCGACGGCGCCGATGTCACAGTGCCCATGATGAGGCAGACGGAGGGCCTCGGCTACGCGGAAGGAGGCAACTACCAGGCCATAGAGTTGCCCTACGATGGGCAGGAACTCTCGATGGTCATCCTGCTGCCCGGAGCGGGCCAATTCGAGGCCTTCGAGAAGTCGTTGGATGGGGCGCTCGTTAAGTCGGTCACCGGCAAACTGGCCAGGCGTCAGATAGCGCTGACCATGCCCAGGTTCGAATACGAGTCTAGCTTCGGTCTCAAGCAGGCACTCAGCACCCTGGGCATGGGGGTGGCCTTCACCGAGAACGCCGACTTCTCAGGCATGAACGGCCGGCGCGACCTGCTGATACAGGATGTACTGCACAAGGCCTTCGTCGCCGTGGACGAGTCCGGGACCGAGGCGGCGGCCGCCACCGCAGTTATCATAGGGACGACCTCGGCGCCAGCCGAACCGCCGCTCGAGGTCAAAGTTGACCGCCCCTTCATCTTCCTCATCCGCGATATCCCGACCAGCAGCATCATATTCGTCGGGCGAGTCCTGAATCCAGCGACCAAGTGAAGACCACTCGTCGCCATAGAGTCCCGATGATTATCGGGACTCTATGAAATGCATCCCCTCTCTCCTTCCGAGGAGAGAGGGGCAGGGGTGAGAGTCAATTGAGTCCCTCCTTTACAACGCCGTCCTCCAGAAGCTAGAATACGCACGAATCGTGGGCGGTTAGCTCAGTGGTTAGAGCACTTGCTTCACACGCAAGGGGTCACAGGTTCAAGTCCTGTTCCGCCCAGTTTACCAATCCTGAACTGTACTTTAAGCTGGACCCAACTACCCTTTCGGAACTCCGTACGATGAAGAAGTGAGGTTCTATTTTGATTACAATAAAATACGAGCCTTGGTGAGTAGGTACTTGATATGGAAGATGGAATCGATTATTC
>JAUYGE010000270.1 GCA_030690705.1 Dehalococcoidia bacterium
GATCGCCCGCATCAATGCCAGGGAAATCCTCGATTCGCGCGGCAATCCGACCCTGGGGGTCGAGGTAGTCCTGTCCGGCGGCGCCCTGGGCTACGCGGCGGTGCCCTCCGGCGCCAGCACCGGCTCCCATGAGGCCCTGGAGCTGCGGGACGGCGATAAGGCGAGGTTCGGCGGCAAAGGCGTCCTCAAGGCGGTGGCCAATGTCACCGAGAGGATTGCGCCGGCGGTGAGGGGCATGTGGGTGCTGGACCAAGCGGCCATAGACCAGAGAATGCTCCAGCTCGATGGTACACCGAACAAGTCGGTGCTGGGCGCCAATGCTATCCTGGGCGTGTCACTCGCGGCGGCCCATGCCGCCGCCAACCTGTCGGCGATCCCTCTCTACTGCTACCTGGGGGGAGAGGAAGAGCACGTCCTGCCGGTGCCGATGATGAATATCCTGAACGGCGGAAGGCACGCCCAGGACTCCACCGATTTTCAGGAGTTTATGATAATGCCCGTCGGCGCGGATAGCTTTTCTGACGCGCTCAGGATGGGCGCCGAGGTCTATCACGCTCTGAAGAAAGTGCTTGCGGACAAGGGTTTGAGCACCAACGTCGGCGACGAGGGTGGTTTCGCCCCCCGCCTTTCCTCCAACAAAGAGGCGGTGGAGCTTATATTGAAGGCGATTGAAGCGGCGGGATACCGGCCCGGCGCCGATGTTTTCCTCGCCCTCGACCCAGCCGCCAGCGAGTTCTACGAGAACGGGAAATATGTTCTGAAGCGGGAGGGGCGCAGCCTGACACGGGAGGAGATGGTCGGCTACTACGCCGAGTGGGTGGCCGCCTATCCCATCATAAGCATTGAGGACGGCATGGCCGAGGACGATTGGGAGGGGTGGAGGATGCTGATGGAGAGGGTGGGTGGCAAAGTGCAACTGGTGGGCGACGACCTCTATGTTACCAGTGTGGCGAGGCTGTCCCGAGGCATCTCCGAGCGGGCGTCCAACTCCATCCTGATAAAGCCCAACCAGGTCGGGACCCTCACCGAGACCATGGCCGCTGTTGAAATGGCCAGGAAGGCGAAATGGACGGCCGTGGTGAGTCATCGCTCGGGGGAGACGGAGGATACCACCATCGCCGACCTGGCGGTGGCGATGAACACCGGCTTCATCAAGGCCGGCGCTCCATGCCGCTCCGAGCGGGTGGCCAAGTACAACCGCCTGCTGGTAATAGAAGAAGAGCTGGGACGGAAGGGGAGCTATCCGGGGAAGGCGGCGTTTTGCAACATAAGCTATTGTGACCCTCCTCCAGCCTAGACTCTATACGATGAGGGGGCTATCTTCTCTCCCTTCTTTACGGTGACTTCGCCGCTCTTCGGGTCATAGGAGGTGAGGACGGGCGCGAGCCAGTTCTTGTCGTCCCTGGCGGGGAAATCGCGGCGGTAGTACGCGCCGCGGCTCTCGGCCCGCAGGAGAGCGGACCGCAACATTGCCTTGCTGGTGAGAAGCATCGCCTTTGCTTCCAAGGCTTCCTTTAATGCTTTCATGCCCTGGCAGTTCATGTCCGCTGACTGTCCATCAAGGCGCTCCAGTTTCTTCAGGCCTTCCTCCAGGGAGTTCTTGCTCTTGATGGGGCTGTTGTGGCGATAGACGATGTCTCTGATTTCCTCGCAGACATCCTCCGGCTTTGTCTTGCCGTCCTTACCCAGCAGCGCCTGCGCCGTCTCGAGACCTTCGTCCCTGGCCCCGACCTGTCGGGGCGCCTTCACATTCACTATTTCGGTGGCGGACTCCCTGCCGGCGATGGCTCCCATAGCCAGGCAGCTGGGCAGGTTGCCGTGCGCCCTCTCGGCTCTCCAGCCGGCGACTACCTCGCCGGCGGCATAAAGGCCCGGTAGCGATGTCTTCATGCTGGTATCTGCGATGAGTCCACCGTAGAAGTGGTGGGCCATGGGCATGATGGCCAGGGGAGTCTTCTTCATGTCGACCCGGGTCTGCCTTATCTGCTTCCAGTTCCTTTCGGGCAGGTTATCCCATTCAGCCGGCGGCACCCTGGTCAGGTCGAGCCAGACTTTACCTTGCTCTACTTCGGCGGCCACTGCCCTGGGGAGCCAATCGAATCTAACGCCAGGGGGAGGAACGGCTTCCTGCAGGGAGATGCCTAAATGCTTCTTGACGATGTCTTCCCCTTTGTCGTTCAGTAGCACGGCATTCTTCATCATCAGCGTGACGGGGGCGCAGTGAACGTAACGGCCGTCTGGTGTGGGTAGCCCGACAGCGTAGTAGCCGTTGAACTCCATGCTCCTCAGAGGCAGGCCGGCTTTCAAAGCCATGGCATAGCCGTTGCCCGTTACCTCGCTCGTTGAGGTGGTGAGCTTACTGATCCCGGCTGCTCCGCCCGTGGCCAGGATGACTGCCCTGGCATAGATGCAGAGCCACGTGTCTTCATGGAGCAGCCCGGAGGCCCCGACCACCCTGTCCCCATCCTTGAGCAGACTTGCGGCCCTGAAGTAGGCAAGCGCTTTTACGCCCATCCTGGCTGCAACCGGTACGAGGGAATCGAGCACGATGGCCCCTCCGTGCGTAGTCTCGCTCCCACTAGGGCGCCAGCTATTGCCCCTGTCATAGGCGCTCTGCGGTGGTATCTCTACCAGGGGCACACCGAGGCTGATGAGATTTTGCAGTTGCCGGGGAGCCTCTACGGTCAGTGTGTCAATGAAACGCTGGTCCTCTATGTACTTGCCCGGCTTATCGTCATAGCCGGGTACTCCCTTGACTTCGATATTCTGGTCGGCATGCATGCCGAAAGTCCTGGCCCGGGAGGTGGCCGAGTTGCAGAAGGAAGCCACGCTTGCCGCCCAGCGTATGCAGAGTCT
>JAUYGE010000002.1 GCA_030690705.1 Dehalococcoidia bacterium
CTTCGCTCCTTCAGAATGACAATAGGCGATCGGCCTGCACTGACAGTGGGAGGCTCCTAGCATTGGAAACCCTCTTCGTTTATAATGTCGTGTTTAATAAGCATGAGTAAGAAACTGAAGATACTCTTCGCCGCCGCCGAAGTCAGCCCCTTCACCAAGGTCGGCGGCCTGGCCGACGTGGCCGGAGCTCTCCCCAAAGCCCTTCAGCGCCTGGGCCACGACGTGCGCGTGGTGACGCCGCGGTACGGCGGGACCAGGGATAATGGCGCCGCCACGAGGATTACCGACAGGCCGTTCGGTGTACCTGCCCTGGGCGAAACGGAAGAGGTAACCGTCTCCCATTCATCCCTTAACGGCGGCGTACCGGTCTACTTCCTCGAGAATCAGAAATACTTCGAGCGACCGGCTGTCTACGGCGAGCCTGATGACCTCGCCCGCTTCACTCTTTTTTCGCGAGCGCTGCTGGAAGTACCGCGCCTGCTTGGGTGGCAGCCGGATATCCTTCACTGCCACGACTGGCACGCGGCATCTGCCGTCGCCTTCCTGGGAAAAGACAAGGACCCATGGTACCGTTCGACGGCTTCGGTTTTCACCATCCATAACCTGGCCTATCAGGGATGGTTCGACGACCACTTCGAGGAGCGGGCCGGGTTCGCCAAATACACGCAGGACCTGGACAACGCCTGCGGGCGGCAGTTCAACAGCATGATGTCCATGGCTTTGTTCTATGCTGATATCGTCTCCACGGTGAGCGAGCAATACGCTCGCGAGATACTCACTAAGGAGTATGGAGAGGGCCTGGACTCCCTCCTCCGCCACCGTCAGGTCAAGCCCTGCGGAATAGTGAACGGCATCGATTACGAGGAGTTCGATCCGGCGAAAGACACCCGCATCGCCGCCACGTATGACAGCTCGACTCCGGAGCGCAAGGTCTTGAACAAGACAGCGCTTCGGAAACGTTTGGGCCTTCCGGCCAGCAAGAACAGGCCGCTCATCGGCATGGTCGGACGCCTGGCAGCCCAGAAGGGCATTGACATCGTGGCGCCTATCGTAAGAGACCTGGCACAGCAAGCCCAGTTGGTCATCCTGGGAAGCGGGCAGCCCGAGTTCGAGCGGAAGATAAAGGAGGCCGTGGCCTTATTTCCCCGGGCGGCGCGGCTGGTGATGGGCTTTGATGCCGGACTGGCCCAGCTGATATATGCCGGCAGCGATATCTACCTCATGCCCTCCCGTTTCGAGCCGTGCGGCCTGGGGCAGCTCATAGCCATGCGCTACGGCACCATACCCCTCGTGCGCCACACCGGCGGGCTGGTGGACACGGTGCGAGATTGCGACGATGACCTGTCCCATGGCAACGGGTTCGTTTTCCGGCGCTACGCCAGCAAAGACCTCGTTGAGGCTGCCGGACGGGCGGTAACCGCCTTCCGGACTCAGAAAGAGGCGTGGCGGCAACTGGTGGTCCGTGACATGGCCGCCGACTACTCGTGGGAAGCCTCGGCGCGAAAATACGAAGCCATGTACCTCGAGGCGCTGAAGCTCAAGGCCTCAGCGCCCAGCAGGCGGTGATGAGATGGACACACCCATAGCCAGCGTTCCGCCCGAGCCACCGGCCCACTCCCGGCTGTTCCCCCGTATGACGGTCGGTGTCATGGGCTCCGCCGGCGGACAAATCCCACCTAAGACACTGCAAAAGGTCTACCGCCTGGGGCAGGAGATTGGACGGCGCGGCTACGTGCTCATCACCGGCGCCTGCCCCGGCATTCCGCACGAAGCAGTCAAAGGGGCCAAGAACGCCGGGGGTTTCGTAGTCGGCGTCTCTCCGGGCCTGAACTTCAAACAGCACATCGTGGACTACCAGTCCCCGACCATGGGCTACGATGCCATCATCTTTACCGGAAGCGGCCTCATGGGGCGGGAGATAGAGAACATCCGCTCCTGCGACGTGGTCATCTTCGCCGGCGGCCGCTCTGGCACCCTGGGCGAGTTCGCCATCGCCTATGACGAGGCCAAGATCATCGGCATCCTCTTGACCACCGGCGGGCTAACGGAACATCTGGAAACCATCATCTCCTTCATCAAGAAAGACACCGGCGCCGTCGTGGTGTACGACAACGACCCGGCAGAGCTTCTCGACAAGCTGGAGAAACTCTACGCCCAAAGGCTCCTGCCCGTGTACCAGGAGCTGGTGACCCGGTACAACCCCGACGGCGCTCTCGGGCCCTAGTGAACTTGTCATTCCCGCGGAAGCGGGAATCCAGAGGAGGCTGGGGCGAGGTGTTCCCCCATCAGCCAACCCTCTCCCTGAGCAGCCAGCCTCACCAGCAGTATCTCATTGACCATAGGCGACCGGGCAGGGGCCAGCACCCTGATGTAGTTATCGGTCAGGCCTGACAGGAAGCCATCGTCCTCCCCTTCCCAGAGCACCTCCTGCCGCTTCCCGATGAACCTCTCACGAAAACGCCCGGCGCTTTCCCTGGCGAGCCGGAGCATCATCTCCTTGCGCTCCCTCTTGAACAACTCCGCCACCTGGCCGGGCATCTCCGCCGCAGCGGTGCCCGAGCGCACTGAATAAGGGAAGGTATGGATACCGGCGAAGTCCATCTCCTCGCAGAAGCGGTAGCTCTCCTCGAACTCCCCGTCCGTCTCACCGGGGAAGCCGACGATGACGTCAGTGGTTATGGCCACACCTGGCACCGAGGCCCGTATGCGGGCAACGGCCTCCCGGTATTCCTGCAGTGAATACTCACGCGCCATCCTTTTCAGAGTCTCGCCACTGCCGCTCTGGAGGGCGAGGTGGAAATGGCGGCAGAGGCGGGGGTTGGACCAGAGGGCGAGCAGTCCCGGAGTCAGATCGCGGGGCTGCAGCGAGGAAAGGCGCAGCCTGGCCACACCGGTCTCGGAAAGAATACGCTCCACCAGCCCCTGGAGCACCGCTCCATTATGGCGATACGAGCCGACCCTGGTACCGGTGAGCACCACCTCCCGGTAGCCCTCGTCAACCCTGCTCTTCACCTCCCGCACTACCCGGTCCGGCGGGATGCTGCGCTCGCGACCGCGCACATGGGGCACGATGCAGTAGGTGCAAAAGGCATCGCAGCCGTCCTGCACCTTCACCTGGCTGCGGGTGCGGAAGACGGTCCTCGATGGGCGAAGCCGCTCCTCTTGTGTCATCGCGAGTCCCGACTCCATCGGGACGAAGCAATCCGCCCCCTCGCCGCTATTCAACAACATCTCGACAAGCGAGGACTTGTCCGCCCCTACCACTAAATCAACCCCCTCCAGGCACTTCAGCGCGTCAGAGGCCCGCTCGGCGTAGCAGCCCGCCGCCACAATAAGGGCTCTCGGGTTGCGCCGCCTGGCCAGCCGCAGCAGATGGCGCGCCTTGCGGTCGGCCACATGAGTGACGGTGCAGGTGTTCACGATATAGACATCAGCGCCGTCGCCGGGCGACACCACCTGGAAGCCCGCAGCCAGGAGCTCTCTGGCCAGAGCCTCGCTCTCCGCCTGGTTCAGCTTGCAGCCCAGGGTCTCAATGGCAACGGTGGTCATGGCGAGGAGATTATAGGTTCGAGCTGGAGAGCGGTCAAACAATGACGGATCTTGTGCCAATCCAAGATGGTCATCTACCAATGCCATTGTGTCATTGCGAGCGAAGCGAAGCAATCTCAACGGCGCTTACAGGGATTACTTCGTCGTCACAATTTCGTCGGGTGCAAAAAGCACGGCAGCAGGGAAAGGTAAGACAGAGCACGAAAGAGATGCCATCGTCGCGGTGCAAGCCTTCGCGAAAGCTTTAGAGCCTCCCGCAACACCCCTTGTGGTGTACCTGGCCAGATGGGTTACCCGGGCATAGAAAGACCCCACTTAAGCCACTGAACCCAGGGAGCAGGCCTGCACTTCACCTGGCCTTCAAGAGAAAGGCGAACAGGGCCGCCAGCCCGGCGAAGAAGGCCATGATGAGGAAGACCACCATCTCGCTGTGGGTGATGTCCAGCGCCTGCCCCACGATGAGCGGCCCGAGGACCACTCCGATGTTGAGCCCGGTGTTGAGCACACCAAACCCCAGCCCCACGTTCTCGTGCCCGATGAGGTCCGGCGGCAGGGCAAAAATGGAGGGCGGGGCCAGAGCGGTGAAGAGACCGAGAACCACCAACAGCGCCACCAGAGGCGCTCCGTTCACCGCGGGCACCAGCGCCATGGTGACCATCACCCCGAGCATCCCCACGATTATCAGCAGCCGGCGCCGCCCCAGCCTGCCCGCCAGGTAGCCCGACAGCGGCGTGGCAAAAGCCATCAGCATTATCATGCCGGCGAGAAAATCGGCCTGAAGAGGCGGAATGCCCTTGAAATCCATGAAAAGCGTCTTGCCCCAGCTAGTCAGACCAATGGCCGCCACGTTGAAGGAGCCCCAGACAAAGGCCAGCATCCAGATGCTACCCTTCTTCAGAGCGGCGGGGGACACGGGGGCGTGGGCTACCCTCTTCTCCTGAATCAGTGCCGCATAAAGGAGCAGAATGACTGCCGCAACCACCGTGGAAATCCAGAACCCGGCCCTCCAGCTACCGTAGGCTAACTCGACCCGGCCCATTAGATTGAAAGAAAGGGTTGTAGCCAGAGGCATAGTAAGAGCCCAGATGCCCATAGCCAGACCTATCTCCCGGCCACTGAACCACTGGAAGATGAGCGGGGGAGCCGCGGCGAAGAGCAGGGCGCCCCCTATCCCTACGATGGCGCGGCCAACCTGAAGAAACCCGAAGGACGGGGCTATCGCCGTCATCATGGCGCCCAGAAAGACCAGGGCCAGCCCCAGCAGGCCCATCTTCTTGCTCCCGTATTTGTCCGTCAGGAACCCGCCCGGTATGGAAAGGAACACCGCCGGCAGCGCCACAAAGAGCATCACCCCCGCGGCGGCAGCATGGGTCAAGCCGAACTCCTTGCTGATGGACGGAAAAAGAGGAGGCGCCGTTTGCATGGTGAAGAGGAAGGCGAAAGGAGCCAGGAAAGCTATGGCGAGCATGAGCCAGCGTTTATTGGACATCACCACTCCTCCCTTTTTACCGGCATTCTACCATCCCTTCACGCTCCTGAGAAGGGCCTTCGAAGTCATTTGTCATTGCGAGGAACGAAGTGACGAAGCAATCCGTAGCCCTAGGAGCAGGAGAAGACGGATTGCTTCGCTACGCTCGCAATGACAGTGGATACGGAGGGAGATCTCTGGAGTGAGGCGGATTGTTGTCCAAGGTTGACAGCCATCCGTCAGGATAGTAATCTTCCTCCCATACCGAAACCAACATGGACTACCGTTTCTGCCCCCACTGCGGTCGCCCCCTCATCCTGGCGGAGGTCGCCGGAAGGGTGCGCCCCACCTGCTTCCCCTGCGGGTTCTCCCAGTTCCCCGACCCCAAGGTAGCCACGGGCGTCATCGCTACCAGGAGCGGAAGAATTCTGCTGCAGCAGCGCCGCCATCCGCCAGGAAAGGGACTCTGGTCCTTCCCGGGTGGCTTTGTCGATGCCGGAGAGAGGGTGGAAGAAGCCGCCCTTCGCGAGATACTCGATGAGACCCATGTGGAGATCCGGCTCGAAGGCCTGGTCGGTGTCTATTCTCAACCGGGCCAACCGGTCATCTTCATCGTCTACCATGGCGTCATCCTCTCCGGCGAGCCCAGTCCGGGGCAGGAGAGCCTGGCAGTGGGCCTCTTCTCCCTTGAGGAGTTGCCCCCGCTGGCCTTCCCCCACGACGTGGAAGTGCTGCGACACTGGAAGGAAAGGAAAACCTCACCTCCCTAGCCCCTCTCCTCCATCAACGGTCCCCAGATTTGTCAGTGCGAGCCCCGATACATCGGGGCGTGGCCTTCCTCCAACCGTCATTGCGAGCGGAGCGAAGCAATCTCATAGCATCTCTTGTGAGATTGCTTCGGCCTGCTGCCGCATGGCCTCGCAATGACAGACGGTGGGGGATTGCGACACGTCGGGATGGCCTCGCGATGACACGGTTATGGGAAAGACTCAGTGAGCCACCTTGAAAGCCACCCCCTTTTGTGTGAAAATTAGCCACTAAGAAAGCTGTACCTGCTACCAAGATGTCATCCTGAGGCCATCGCGCAGCGAGGCCGAAGGATCCGCGTCCCCATTACCCTGCAAGGGGACGGATTCTTCCCCTTCGCTACGCTCAGGGTCAGAATGACAGAAGAGAAAAGGGAGAAATCATGACAAACAGTGACTGGCAGGAAGAGTACAAGCGCAAGCTGATCTCCGCCGAGGACGCCGCCGGGATGGTGAAATCCGGCGACAAGGTCGTCTTCACCGCCGGACGCGAGTCCTTCGCCATCGGCCTCGCCATCGCCGCCCGAATTGGCGAACTGCAGGGCGTGGACGTCTTTGTCCCCTCCCCGGGCTACGATTTCGGCTGGTACGACCCCGGCTGGCAGGATGCCTTCAACATCACCATACTCATGCCCACCGCCACCTGCCAGGAGGCCGTGGACGCTCGCCGCGTTGACATCAACTTCGGGACCATCTTCCCCTTCTCTTCCCTGGAAGACCCGGACACCCGTCCGCCCGATATGCTGCTCACCGAGGTCTCTCCGCCGGACAAGCACGGCTATTGCAGCTTCGGCCAGTCGCTGTGGAACAAGAAGAGACACATTAAGGGCGCGAAGCTGGTTATCGCCGAGGTCAATCCCAACCTGATCAAGACCCATGGGGAGAACTTCGTCCATGTCTCCGAGATACACTACTTCGTAGAACACAAGTCCACCGGCGGCGCACCCGGGATCGGCAGCCTGGCCGGCAGAGAACTGAAAGAGCCGGAAGCCTACTTGAAGGACATCGCCGCCAATGTCTCGCGGGTTATCAAAGACGGCGACACCATCCAGATAGGCGTAGGAAGGACCACCGAGCCCCTGGTGCGCATGGGCATGTTGAACGGGAAAAAGGACCTGGGCTATCATTCCGAGGCCACTCCGGGGGGCATCATCTCGCTGATACGCGACGGCGTAATCAACGGCTGCCGAAAGACGCTCAATCCGGGCATAGCCGTGGTCACCTCCCTGGGCGGCGGCACCAAGGACGAGCTGGACTGGGCCAACGACAATCCTATCTTCCATCTCGTGGACGTGGAGTACCTGGAGGACATGAGAATCATCGCCCAGCACGACAATTTCGTCGCCATCAACAACGCTCTGGTCATTGATTTCACCGGTCAGATCGCCGCCGAGGGCATCGGACGGCGCATCCTGAGCGTGGCTGGCGGACAGCTGCCTTTCGTCATCGGCGCCTGGCTGTCGAAGGGGGGCCGCTCGGTGACGGTGCTGCCCTCCACCGCCCAGAACGGCCAGGTATCCCGCATCATGCCCACCCTCCCACCGGGCACGCCGGTCACTACCCAGCGCAACCTGGCCGACTATGTGGCTACAGAGTGGGGCATCGTGCGCATCCGTGGCAAGTCAGTGCGGCAGAGAGCCCAGGCCTTGATCTCCATCGCGCACCCCAGGTTCCGGGAGCAGCTTACCGAAGAAGCTAAGAAGCTCTTCTGGCCGCAGGAATAAGGGAGTGTCTGTAATGGCGTCCAAAGGGAAAGCAAGTCACTCAGCAAGGGGCGCCTTAGAGGGGCTTCGCCCCTCTAAGAAAAAGAATCCCCTCTCTCCTTTGAAGGAGAGAGGCGCAGGGGTGAGAGGTTGACGAATAACCACCGAGTAGCCATAACCGGCATGGGGGTGATCAGTCCCCTGGGGCTGAACGTAGCGGACACCTGGGAGGCGCTCATCGCCGGCCGCTCGGGTGTGGACCGCATCACCGCCTTCGACACCACCAACTTCGCCACCAAGATCGCCGCCGAGGCGAAGGGCTTCGACCCTCTGAACTACATGGACCGCAAAGAGGCGCGCCGGCTCGACCGCTTCGCCCAGATGGCCGTGGCAGCCAACCTCGAGGCAGTGAACCAGGCCAGGCTCAAGATAGACACCACCAACAGCAACGATATAGGCGTCATCATCGGCAGCGGCACCGGGGGACTGGGTACCCTTTCGCAGCAGGTGGGAGTGCTGCTGGAAAAGGGTCCGGACCGCGTCAGCCCATTCCTTACGCCGATGATGATCGGCGATTCGGCGCCAGCCATCATCTCCATCATGCTGGGCGCCCACGGCCCCAACTATTGCACTACCTCCGCCTGCTCGAGCGGCGCCGATGCCATAGGCAGCGCCTTCGAAATCGTGCGGCGCGGCGATGCCAAAGCCATGCTCACCGGGGGCAGCGAAGCGGTCATTATTCCCATAGACGTGGCCGCCTTCATCTCCGCGCACGCCCTTTCCATGCGCAACGATGACCCAAAGGGGGCCTCGCGGCCCTTCGACGCCGGGAGGAACGGCTTTGTGATGGGAGAGGGCGCCGCTATGCTTGTCCTGGAGGACATGGCCTATGCCCGGGAGCGCGGCGCCACCATCCTGGCGGAGATGGCCGGCTACGGCGCCTCCAGTGACGCCTTTCACATCGTTCAGCCCGACGAGAGCGGCGCCGGGGGCGCCCTGGCCATCAAGCGGGCCCTCGCCAAGGCCGGGCTTAAGCCCGCCGAGGTAGACTATATCAATGCCCACGGCACTTCCACCCCGATGAACGATCGCAGCGAGACCCTGGCCATCAAGTCCGTATTCGGTGAGCATGCCTATCGTATCCCCATAAGCTCCACCAAGTCCATGACCGGCCACCTGCTGGGCGCCGCCGGCGCCATCGAAGCCGTCTTCTCCGTCCTGACCATCCGCAACGGGATCATCCCGGCTACCATAAACCTGACCCACCCCGACCCGGAGTGCGACCTGGACTATGTGCCCCTCAAAGCGAGGGAGGCCAGGGTGAGGACAGCGATATCCAGTTCCTTTGGCTTCGGCGGACACAACTCTGTCCTGGCCTTCCGCGAGTACAGTGGGAGCAACGAGTGAGCCGCAGCCGATGGAAAGTCTATCCGCCTGCCCCACGAGAGTTCTTCGCCGAAGCCGCCGGCATTCATCCCCTGCTGAGCCAGCTTCTCTATAACCGCGGCCTGACCGACCCGGCGCAGTTTGAGGCCTTTATCGCCGCCGACCGCCGCCTGGATAGCAATCCCTTTCTGCTCACCGACATGCACCAGGCGGTCTCGCGCATCTACCATGGGCTCTTCGCTGGGGAGACCATCGCCATCTATGGCGACTTCGATGCCGACGGCATCACCGCCACGGCTCTGCTGGTGCACGGGCTGTCGGCCCTCGGGGCGAAGGCTGTGCCATATATTCCGCACCGCCACGAGGAAGGCTACGGTCTGAGAACCGCCGCCCTCGAGCGGCTGCACAACCAGGGAGTGAACCTGGTGATCACCGCCGACTGCGGCATCGCCAACAGCTACGAGGTGGACTACGCCCGCCGTCTGGGGCTGGATGTCATCGTCACCGACCACCACCTGGTGACCGCCACCCTGCCGCCGGCCTGCGCCGTGGTCAACCCCAAGAGAAACCCCTCCCTGGGGGGGATGGAGCTGGCCGGGGTGGGAGTCGCCTTCAAGCTCCTGCAAGCCGTGCTCCAGGGAAGCGGCCGGGAGAAGACACTGGACGAGGTGATGGACCTGGTGGCCCTGGGCACGGTCGCGGACGTAGCGCCCCTGGTGAATGAAAACCGCTACCTGGTGAAACAGGGACTCAAGTCCATGAGCAAGCCCCGCCTCGGCCTCGCGGAGCTGCTCCGCTGCGCCAGGCTGGAACCGGGCAGGGTAAGCGCCGAGAGCATCTCTTACGTCATCGCCCCCCGCCTCAACGCCGCCAGCCGGCTCGACCACGCCATCAATAGCTACAAGCTGCTCCTGTCCGAGTCCCAGGAGGAGGCTCACATGCTGGCCCTGGGACTTGAGGAGAAGAACAGCGAGCGCAAGCAGCTGACCACCAAGACCTTTAACCTGGCGAGGGAGAAGGTCCTGGCCCAGGGAACGGATTCTCCCCTCCTCTTCGCCGCCGACGGAGAGTTCTTCGCCGGAGTCATCGGCATCGCCGCCGGGAAGCTGGTGGATGAGTTCAACCGCCCCGCCGTACTGGTCAAGCTCGACGGGGTCAGCCGGGGCAGCGCCCGGAGCATACCGGAGTTCAACATCGCCGCCGCGCTGAAGGAGTGCCAGGATATCCTTTCAAGATTCGGTGGACACCCCATGGCCGCCGGCTTCTCCATAGACACCGACATGGTGGACGAACTGCAACGCCGCCTGGTAGCCATAGCGCGCACCCAGCTAGCCGGCCTTGACCTGCGTCAGTGCCTGATGATTGACGCCGTTACCCCCCTGGAGCAACTGACGGGGGAAACCTACCAGCTCATCCAGCAACTGGCTCCCTTCGGCCAGGGCAACCCCACCCCCGTGTTCCTCAGCCACGGCGTGGATGTCGTCGAGTGCCGCACCATGGGTGGCCAGAAAGAGCACCTGAGAATGAAGCTCAAGGCAGCGAACCAGGTCTGGGACGCCGTCGGCTTCGGCCTGGGTTCACTGGCGGGAGACATGGCTCCACATCTTGATATCGTCTACACCCTGGACACCAACAACTGGAGCGGGCAAGAGGTGTTGCGCCTCAACCTGCTGGACTTCGCCGCGGCGAGCTAGACCGACGAACATGTCATTATTCGTCCCGATTCATCGGGA
>JAUYGE010000004.1 GCA_030690705.1 Dehalococcoidia bacterium
GAGAAGGACCTGCATCCAGAGGCAAAGGGAAAGCGGAAGACAGAGAAGGCAGGACTCGTCGGCGCCAGGGTTGCTGGCCGCGCCATAGAGAAGGGCATATCCCAGGTCGTCTTCGACCGCGGAGGTTACCAGTACCATGGCAGGGTGAAGGCCCTCGCCGAAGCGGCACGTAAGGCTGGACTGAAGTTTTAGGATAGAATGATGACACTGACACAGACATCGACCAAAGGTGGTTCCCAGGAACTGGCCATCACCGAAAAGCTCCTGTATATCAACCGGGTCACCAAGGTGGTCAAGGGAGGAAAGAGGATGAGGTTCAGCGCCTTGGTTGTGGCCGGTGACAATCAGAGCCGTGTTGGCATCGGGATCGGGAAAGCCAGTGAAGTCCCCGAGGCCATTCGCAAAGGGGGCGTCCAGGCCAAGAAGAACATGGTCACCGTGGTCCGCAAGGGGACGACCATACACCATGACGCGATCGCCAAGTTCGGAGCCTCGAAGGTGTTGCTGAAACCGGCGAGCCCGGGGACCGGCGTTATTGCCAGTGATACGGTCAGGGCGGTACTCGAACTGGCGGGGATCAGGGACATACTGAGCAAGTCTCTGGGTTCCCCCAACCGCACCAATGTAGTCAAAGCCACCTTGCGGGCCCTCACCAGCCTCAGAGACCCGGCAAAGGAAGTGAGCCGGCGCAGAGGGGTCCCCGAGGCCAAAACGGAGAAGCAAGATGCCTAAGCTCCGGGTTACCTGGGTGAAAAGCGCCATCGGCTATGAGCGGCATCAGAAGCTCACCATCAGGGGCCTGGGATTTCATCGTCTCCATCAGACTGTAGAGCATGAGGATACCCCGGCGATTCGAGGCATGCTAGCCGCAGTGAAGCACCTCGTCACAGTAGAAAGAGAAGACCTTGAGACAACATGAGCTAAAGCCAGCGCCAAACTCCCGTAAAGGAAGAAAGCGTTATGGAAGGGGCACCGGCAGCGGACATGGCACCTTCTCGGGCCGTGGGCAAAAAGGACAGAAATCCCGCAGTGGCGGCACCAAGATGCGCCCCGGATTTGAAGGCGGCCAGCTGCCATTAATCAAGCGCCTACCCCGTAAACGCGGCTTCACCAACATCTTCCGCCATGAATACTCCATCGTTAATGTGGGCCAGCTAAACGTATTCACGCCGAATAGCGAAGTTACAGCCGAGCACCTGATCTCGGCCGGTCTGGTGCCTTCCCGCCAGCGTCTCGTCAAAATCTTGGGCGGTGGGGAACTGCGCCATCCTCTGACGGTAAAAGCAAACCGCTTCTCCGAAGCGGCCAGGAGGAAGATAGCGGCTCCCGGGGGCAAGGCGGAGGAGACCTAGGTGCAATCACCAAGACAATCAGGCGCTCCCAAATTCATTCAGGCTATGGCAGATGCCTTCAGTCTTCCAGACTTGAGAGGCCGCATTCTTTTCACTCTCCTGATGCTGGTGATCTTCCGCTTTGTCGCTCACGTCCCCTTGCCCGGAGTGGACCCGGTGGCCCTCAACAAGCTGTTCCAGCAGAACCAGCTCCTGGGTATGCTCGATCTATTCAGCGGCGGAGCGATGCGGAACTTCAGTGTAGCCGCCATGGGCGTCTACCCCTATATCACGTCTTCAATCATCGTGCAGCTCCTGGTGCCAGTTATCCCGCGCCTTCAGGCGCTGTCACAGGAAGGTGAAGCCGGCAGGCACAAGGTCAACATGCTCACCCACTGGTTGACGGTACCCCTGGCAGCTCTCCAGGGCTATGGCCAGCTAACGCTCCTGCGCCGCACAGGGGTAGTTTTGGGAAGCACTGACCTGCTGCCCACCGTGGCCATGGTGGCATCCCTGGTGGCAGGCACCATCTTCCTCATATGGGTGGGCGAGCGGATCACCGAGCGGGGAATCGGCAATGGCGTCTCCATCATAATCTTCGGAGGCATCGTCTCCGGGCTACCCCAGATCGTGGGACAGGGCTTGCTGGTGAGAGAACAACTCGGCTCGCTGGTGCTATTCATCCTCCTCGCCCTGGTAATGGTAGTCGGCATTGTCATCTTCACCCAGGCGGCCCGCCACATCCCGGTCCAGTATGCCCGCAGCCTATTCCGGGGCACCCGGATGTACCGGCAAACAGGTTCCACCTACATACCACTGCGCGTCAATACCGCCGGAATGATCCCTCTGATCTTCGCCATGTCGATAGTCATCTTTCCCGGAACAATAGCCAGCTACTTCGCCCGGGCGCCCGGCGAGGACCCGAACTTCGCCAACAGGATCATGGACCTGTTCAGTTCCGGCAACGTGCTCTACTGGCTGATCTATTTTATCCTTGTCATCGCCTTCACCTTCTTTTACACCATAGTCATTTTCCAGCAGCAGAACCTCGCGGAAACCTTGCAGAAGCAGGGAGGCTTTATCCCGGGAATCCGCCCCGGAAAACCCACGACAGAGTATTTGAACCGCGTCATTTCGCGCATCACTTGGGGAGGAGCCCTGTTCCTGGGCCTGATAGCCATATCACCCTACCTTGTGCAGAGAGGAGTATCCAACGTGCAGGCCCTGCAACTTTCCAGCACTGGTATGCTCATCGTCGTTGGCGTCGTTCTGGACACCATGAAGCAACTGGAAGCCCAGCTTCTGATGCGCCGCTACGAGGGCTTCATAAAGTAGGAGGATGATGTACCTCGTTTTTCTGGGAGCTCCTGGAGCAGGCAAGGGTACACAGGCCGTAGCTGTCAGCAAACAACTCGGTCTGACGCACCTGGCCTCAGGGGACCTTTTCCGGCAGGCTCAGACGCGAGGAGACGAACTGGGGCGACAGGTCAAGTCGTACATCGAAAAAGGCTTGCTCGTCCCGGATGAGATCACTATCAAGATGATTCAGGAACACCTGGAGCGATTCAGCCCGGACCAGAGCTTTGTTCTCGATGGCTTCCCCCGGACCTTGGAACAGGCCAGGGCGCTAGACAAGATGCTCTCGCAGAGACAGAAGGCAATTGACCGGGCGGTATACATTGAAGTCTCTCCGGACGAACTCACCCCCCGGCTGACTGGACGCCTCATCTGCCGCCAGTGTCAGGCCCCTTACCACAGGGTAAACTCGCCACCAAGAGTGCAAGGACGCTGCGACAAGTGCGGCGGGGAGCTATACACGCGGCCCGACGATGCGGCGGAAACCGTTAAGAAGAGAATCGAGGTCTACTTGGAACAGACCGCGCCCTTGATGGACTACTATCGCAAGGCGGGGAAGCTGCTGTCGGTGAACGGTTCCCAGGATATTGAAAAGGTGACCGGCGACATTGTGGCCGCCCTGGCCGTCTCACCGGGACGACTGCGGCCTCCACTGCCAACGGAAGCCAGGGTGAAATCCCGATGAGCATAATCCTCAAGTCGGCGGCAGAGATCGCCAGTATGCGTCAGGCAGGAAAAGCCACGGCCGCCGTACTGAAAGCGCTCGTCAAGGAAATCAGGGCCGGCATGAGGACCGATGAACTTGACCACATCGCGGCTGCCGAAGTGAAGAAGCAGGGCGCCGTCTCCTCCTTCAAAGGATATCGCGGCTTTCCGTGTCACCTCTGCGTCTCGGTTAACGACGAGATAGTGCACGGCATTCCCGGGGCGAAGGTGCTGAAAGAAGGAGACCTGGTTTCCTTGGACTTCGGAGCCTATCTCAATGGCTTCCATGCCGATGCCGCCGTTACCGTGGGCCTCGGGGAAATCACCAAGCCGGCGAGAAAGCTATTGGAGAGCACCCGGAAGGCCCTGGAGGCCGGCGTCGCCGCCGCTCGCGAGGGGGTACGCTTGGGGGATGTTTCAGCGGCTATCCAGACTTCCGCCGAAGAGGATGGCCTCTCCGTGGTGCGTGAGTATTCAGGGCACGGCATCGGCCGGAACCTGCACGAAGACCCTCAGGTGCCGAACTTCGGACTTCCGGGGCAAGGTCCGGTGCTGCAGAAGGGAATGGCCCTCGCCCTGGAGCCGATGCTTAATCTGGGAACATGGAAGACAAGGCCGGGGGCTGACGGATGGGTGGTGCGCTCCGCTGACGGCAGCCTCTCCGCCCATTTTGAACACACCATAGCCATTAATGGCGGGGCAGCCCAGGTCCTGACCGTTGAGTAGCAGATAGAAATGCCCAAGAAAGACACCATAGAAGTAGAGGGAACTGTCTTGGAATCTTTACCAAATGCTATGTTTCGTGTAGAATTACCTACCGGTCATAAAGTGCTGGCCCACATATCAGGGAAGATGAGGCTGCACTACATCAAGATAGTGCCCGGCGATAGGGTGCTTGTAGAACTGTCACCTTATGACCTGACCCGGGGCAGAATTACCTATAGGTTGAAATAGATTGAAGGTGTCCCCGGAGGATTCCCCGGGAGCGCCCGGTCAATCTCGAACTTGAGGATGATGAAATGAAAGTAAGGGCTTCCGTCAAAGTTAGATGTGCTAAGTGCAAAGTGGTGCGCCGGCATGGTGTTGTCCGGATCCTTTGCACTAACCCGAAGCACAAGCAACGGCAAGGGTAGCTCTAAGAGGGACAAATGGCACGTATCGCTGGAGTAGACCTTCCCAAGGATAAGCGCATAGAGGTGGCCATACGCTACCTGTACGGCATTGGCCCCACTCTGGGCAACAAGATACTTCACCAGACCGGCGTGAACCCTGACACCAGAGTGAGGGATCTCACCGATGAGGAGGCCAACCGCCTCCGTGAGGCCGTCAGTAAGGGCCACAAAGTCGAAGGCGACCTGAGGAAAGAGAATGACCTCAACATCAAGCGGCTCATCGAAATAGGCTGCTATCGCGGCGTGAGGCATCGCCGTGGGCTGCCGGTAAGAGGGCAACGCACGCGGACCAATGCCCGCACCAGGAGGGGCGTCCGCAAGACGGTAGCCGGGCGAGGACAGCGCCGCGGCACGACTAAGAAATAGCGCCTGACCCATTAGAAAGGATTCGATGGTACAAGAGCAGCAGCCACCACAGAAGAAAACGCGAGTCAGAAAACGGGAAAAGAGGGTCATCCCGAAGGGGAAGGCTTTCGTCCAGTCTACCTTTAACAATACCCTTATTACCCTCACCGACCCGACCGGGAATGTCCTCGCTTGGGGAAGCGCAGGCACCGCCGGTTTCAAGGGCTCCCGCAAAAGCACTCCCTACGCGGCCCAAAAGGCGGCTTCGGAGGCAGTGCACCGGGCCATGGAATATGGCTTGCGTCAGGTTGAAGTATTCATCAAAGGTCCTGGAAGCGGGCGGGAGGCAGCGATTCGCTCCCTGCAAACTTCGGGGCTGGTGGTTACCAGCATACGGGATGTGACACCCATTCCCCACAATGGCTGCCGACCACCCAAGAGGAGACGAGTCTAAAACATGGCAAGATATATCGGTCCGGTCTGCCGGGTATGCCGTCGCATCGGCGAGAAGGTGTTTCTCAAAGGAGAAAGGTGCCTCTCGCCCAAATGCGGCGTGGAGCGCCGGTCATCGCCGCCCGGCCCACACAAGGCCGGGGGGCGGACTGGGGGGCGGCGCCGCAAGGTTTCGGAGCGCGGGCTTCAGCTACAGAAGAAGCAGCATGCCAGGTTCTACTATGGCATGCTGGAGAAACAATTCCGCAAGTTTTACGCTCTGGCAGAAGAGGCGCCCGGAATCACTGGCGACAGCCTGAAGGTGCTGCTGGAGAGACGATTGGACAACGTGGTCTGTCGCATCGGCTTCGCCCGTTCCCATGCCCAGGCCAGGCAACTGGTCCGCCACGGGCACCTGTCCCTCAACGGTCACCGCATGGATATCCCCTCCTACCTGGTGAAGGAGGGGGACGTCATCGCATGGCACGAGAACAGGAAGGGACCGCCCTTCGAGCAGGCCGCTGAGGATGTCAAAGACAAGGGAGTCCCTGTATGGCTCTCTCTGAACAGCGAGACCATGAAATGCAGCATCTCCCGGCTTCCCGCTGTCGAGGACATCGAAAACATTGTCGATGGGAAAGCTATTACGGCGTTCTATTCGCGCTGATTACCCGGCACATTTCTCTGAAGGGAACTAGGAGGTCGGATTTTGTGTCCTATACAGAACTTTAAGGCGGAATGTCTGGAAAGCAACGATACCTATGGCCGCTTTTCAGCAGAACCTCTGGAGCGCGGTGCGGGTACCACCGTGGGCAATGCACTGCGGAGGGTGCTCTTGGGCTCCCTCAGCGGCGCAGCTATAAACTGGGTCAGAATCGAGGGTGTGGAGCACGAGTTTTCCTCCGTTCCCCACATGAAAGAGGACAGCCTTCAGTTTCTCCTGAACTTGAAGACTGTGCGCATGCGCCCGCTCGACAACCAACCCGACCGCTTGACTCTCGAGGTAAGAGGGGAAAAGGCAATCTACGCCAGGGATATCACCCCCTCGGCCCATTTCGAGATTGCTAACCCTGACCTTTACCTGGCTACCCTGGACTCCCCGCAGGCCAAGCTATTCGTCGAGCTCAACGTGGAGATGGGCAAAGGATATGTTCCGGCGGGGTCCAGCAAGGGACTTCCCCTCGGCACCCTTCCCGTGGATGCCATCTTCACGCCGGTGCGGAGGGTCAACTACGCCGTCGAGGCGGTCCGTATGGGAGAGGGACACGCCATGGAGCGACTGGTCCTCGAGGTCTGGACCGATGGCACCATAGCGCCGGCGCTGGCACTGAGCCAGGGCGCAACCATCCTGATGGAGCATTTCGCCATCTTCAGAGACGTGGCCAGACTCTATCCCAAGGAAGCGGTCAAGCCCCCTCTCCGTCTCACCATGCCGCAGGACCAGTACAACAAGCCTCTTGAGGACATGGAGTTCTCCAGCCGCACTGTCAACGCCCTGAAGCGAGGCGGCATCACCACGCTGGGACAGTTGCTTGAGAGAAGCCAGGAGAAGCTGCCGTCCCTCAGGGGCCTCGGGGAGAAATCCCGCCAGGAGATCGTAGACAAGCTCGCGTCCCTGGGATTCTCCGTCGCGTCCGAGCAGGGAGAACCCGAAGGGGAAGCCCCGGTGGGAGCTTCAGCAGCCGAAACAAAGGCAGAGTCAGAGGCATAATATGAGACACCAGGTAGCAGGCCGGAAATTACACCGGCCAACAGGGCACCGGCTTTCCATGTTCCGCAATCTGGTTGCCGACCTTTTGAGATACGAAGGGATCACTACCACCGAGGCTAAGGCGAAAGAGATTCGCAGCCTTGCGGAGAAGACTATAACGCTTGGCAAGGACGGCACCCTCCATGCCCGCCGCCAGGCCCTGGCCTTCGTCCGTGACGAAGAGGTTGTCAAGAAGATCTTCGACTCGCTGGCCGTAAGATATGCGGAGCGCCCGGGCGGCTATGTCCGGATCACCAAACTTAAGCCTCGCCTGGGTGACGGGGCCGACATGGCCCGAATAGAATTACTGCCTGGCAGCTGACAGAGTAGGCACTGAGAAGTATGTCAGCCTCCTTTTGTCAGTGCAAGGAGTTCCGATGAAATCGGGACTCCGATGCGATCTGGGCTCCTCTTGTCATTGCGAGGCACGAAGTGCCGAAGCAATCCGTTGGGGACGGTGGAGCGGATTGCTTCGCTTCGCTCGCAATGACTATAAGATCAAAGGAGCTCTGACCGTCTGTGGCCATCAAAGTGCTGGTGGTGGAGTATGAGGGCACTTGCTACTGTGGCTTCCAGCTTCAGACTAATGCACCAACCATCCAGGGTGAGATAGAGATCGCTTTGAAGAAGCTAGTTGGAGAAGATATCAGGGTGAAAGCAGCCTGCCGGACCGATACCGGAGTCCACGCCAGGGGGCAAGTGGTCAGTATCCAGACCGACTCTGCCCTGCCTCTCCGCGCCTATGTCCACGGGATGAACCACCACCTGCCCGAGGACATAGCTGTCATTAGCGCCGAGCCGGCGAGCGATGACTTCAACGTCCGCCACGCCACCGCCCGGCAATACAGCTATTTCATAGACAACGGAGGAGTGCGCTCCCCTTTGAAAAGACGCTTCACTCATCTGGTCACCCAACCCCTCGACACTGAGGCGATGGACGCCACGTGCCAGGAACTGGTAGGCGAGCATGACTTCCGTTCCTTCGCCACCTCTCTGGACAGCGGCTACCGCAGCACCGTGCGCCGCGTCGATCGGGC
>JAUYGE010000014.1 GCA_030690705.1 Dehalococcoidia bacterium
TTGAGTTCTCTAGCCAGGTCGTTACAGGTGCCCTGCGGTAAGATGCCCAGTATGACAGAGTCAACTGAAGTCCGGGCATTCACGATGCCGTTCACGATTTCATGGATGGTACCATCGCCACCGATGGCCACGACGTGGGTAGCACCCTCCCGCACTGCTGTGGCGGCTAACTCCTCTGCGTGGCCGCGCCTGGCCGTCCACAGAATTTTGGGAGTACCCCTAGCCTTTTGCAGATGGTCGACCACCTGGTGCACCAGGTGGTATTGCCGGCCTTTGCCGCAAGTGGGGTTGACGATAAGAACCCAGCGCTCCTCGGACTTTGAGCTCTTCATACAGCTATTAGAGTCCGACCGGGGCGGATAACTTCCCTACTGCTGCTCCAGTCGCCGGCCCATGCGCTTCAGAAAGCGCTCCACCTCCGAAGACAGACGGGGCGTGGCCACCCTTTTCCCCTTCCTGGAGCGCTTCCCGTAGTAATCTTCGAGCTGGGTCACAATGGCCTTGAGCTCCGGATTGGCTTCCACCACCATGTTCACCTCGCGGTACCAGCTCAGCGCCAGCCGCTTTATCTCACTGAGGTCGAGGGGCAGCTCATAGAGACTGCCAATCAGCTCCAGCAACCTCAGCACGCCCGAGTGGTCCTCCTCCAGCGGAGTGTACTGCGGCAGGTGGACCAAGAAGAACATCGTGTCCATCCCCAGACTGGGAGCCTGCTGTAAAAGGAGCGAGAGGATGGTAGTAGGACCCTCGTAGGCGCTGGATTGAGCGCCTACCCGCTTTAACTCCTCCACGGCCTTCTCGCCGGTAGCCGAGCCAGTGACCAGCAGCGGCCGCGTGTGGGGCACCATGTCGTACATCGAGCCCAGGAGGCAAAAACGCCTCACGCCCAGCTTCAACAGTAGTTGAGCCACCCCCTCCACATAGTCCTCCCCCAGAATGTGCGGCTCCAGAAGGCGCAGGAAAACGAAGTCCTGGCCTTCCGGCCGCTTCGCATAGCTCACGGTGGTATTCGGCAGGGAGATCTCCCGCCTCCCACCACGCAGATAACTGGTGGGACGGTAGCGGGTGAAGTCGAAGAACACTCCCGGCTTTGCCAGCCGCCCCAGCGGCCTGGCTTCCAGAAAGGACTCCACCCGTCCGAGAGCCTGGCTGCCGGCGCTGCCTGCATCCATCCACGGCTGCAGCACAGCCAGGGCATGCGGCTCCTTCAGGGAAGGGGGCCACTCGTCGAGTTCAAACGCACCTAGCCTCATAAGCCTATATTAACAGTTAAGCCGTCCAGGGACAAATGGAAGCGCAACCACCTTGACAGTCAAACGCTGCGGTCATATTATCGGTCGCGGGAGTCATACGTAATTGATTCGGAAGGAGAGAAGAAGAACCAGGGGGATAACAGAATGAAGAGAATACTATGGGTTCTTGTAACGCTGATAGTTCTGGCCCTGGGAAATGTAAATTGCAGCCGGTCAGAACCCCAAACAGTAGCCCCAGCGCCCACCCGAACAACGCCAGAAACTGCAAAGGCAGTTTCCTGGGACAAGGCTTCGAGCTATGTGGGGCAAAGAGTTACTGTATTCGGCCCTGTAGTTTCTACTCGCTATGCCAGCGGCAGCCGGGGGCAGCCCACTTTTCTGGATATTGGCAGGCCCAATCCAGACCCAAACCGGTTCACCGTGGTCATCTGGGGAGATAACCGCGCCAACTTCTCCCAGCCGCCAGAAATTCATTACAAGGGCAAGAGTATCTACGTTGCCGGCCTGGTCACTGAGTATAGAGGGGGTGCTGAGATTGAGGTCAATAGTCCGGCCCAGATTCAAGAGCGGTAAGCCGGTTGTTCTCGCTGTCTTCTTGGCCGGCCTTGCCATAGGTCTGGGAGGTGGGTATTTCTTCTCGCACGGCAGCTATACCCCCGTGGTCCAGCAGGCATTGGTGGTGCGGGTAATTGACGGGGACACTGTAGAGGTGGCCGGTGGCCAGCGTATACGCTACTTGGACATTGATACCCCCGAGGTGGGGAGACCTCATGCCGACGAAGCCACCAGGAGGAATGAGGAACTGGTAGGAGGCAAGGTAGTCGGACTACAGCGGGGCAATCGAGACAAGGACGAATTTGGGAGATTACTTCGCTATGTCTATGTGGACGGGACATTCGTCAATGCGGAGTTGGTTGCTGAAGGTTTTGCGCGCGCTTATATTTTCGACTCCGACGAGCGATACGCCCAGGTGCTAGTGCAATTGGAGCAGTATGCAAAGTTGCGCAATATTGGCATATGGAAGCAATGAGTTGGGAAAAGGGGGGACAGTTCAGTTAAGCAGGTTGTCAAGCAAAAATGCTAAAATCTTGGGTAATTCCACATGCGGGGGAGTGTCGGAACTGGCAGACGAGCATGACTTAGGATCATGTGCCGCAAGGCATGGGGGTTCGAGTCCCCCCTTCCCCACCATTGCATAATATAAACAGAGAGTAGGATGGGGGATGAATAAGATGGCAACGAAGACAAAAGCAAAAGGACTAAGATTCCGCGTACCCATCGTGGTAGAACCAGATACACCCGGTTTCCATGCATACAGCCCGGCTTTAAAAGGTTTGCTTGTGGATGGAGATACGGAGCAAGAAGCTCTAGCCAATGCCAAAGAGGCTACCATACTTTATTTAGAGTGCTTAATTGAAGATGGTAGTCCTATTCCGCTAGAAGCAGTCGAGCTGGGAAAAACCGAAACAGCTTATCAACCACGCGGCAAACATACCCACTAACGGTATTGGGTATTGTAGTCCTTCATCGCGACTTTAAGGCAATAAAAGTGCACATTCCAGATTGAAAAGAACGTACGAACTGCCATCGGTCTCCGTGCGTGTTTATTATTTTCTTTCTCCAAGAAAGGCCAACAGCTCGCGGTTAGCTTCTTCGGCGTGTGTCCAATTCAGGCCGTGTGGAGCGCCCTCAATCACCACCAACCGGCTCCCCTTAACGAACTCCGGTGTGCGCTTTCCGGTAGCGGCTAATGGAAGAATCCGGTCGGCGTCACCATGCACGACCAGTACAGGTACATCAATGCGTTTGAGGTCCTCCCGAAAATCGATCAGCCACGCTGAGACACAATCAAGGGTGCCCGTGGGGGAAGCTCCAGCCCCAATGTTCCAGCTGAGCCGCACAACCTCATCGCTGACTTTCTTGTTTCTCAAAATGTCAACGTTGTAGAAATTTGAGAGAAAGCTCGAGAGGAAGGCCAGCCGGTCTTCCGTGATAGCTTTCTTCATTCCGTCGAAGACACTGCC
>JAUYGE010000018.1 GCA_030690705.1 Dehalococcoidia bacterium
CTCCGCCACCGCCTCCACCGCCGCTCGTCGGGGAAGGAGTCCTTGGAGGGCTAGCTCCTCGTGATGCGCAAGGTAGAACAACGGGAAGTTCAGTATTCACCTCGACAGACGGGCGTGTCAGTTTTGATATCCCTGCCGGCACAATAGCGCGGGACAGCAGCGGCAATAACCTGACGGGTATAAGCGTGACTTCCTTCACGAATCCCCCTGCGCCACCAACAGGGAGCAACATAGTTGGACTGCCCTACGAAATCGGGCCGACTGGTGCTACCTTCACCCCACCCATCACGATGACCTTTACCTATGACCCGGCGACCGTCCCGGCGGGCGCCACGCTCGTGCTCGCCTACTATAATCCTGCCACCGGGCTATGGGTGGAGCTCCCCGCCACTGTTGACACTGTAAGTCACACCTTCACGGTCACGATAGACCACTTCACGCTCTTCGCTGTCCTGGCCAAGCTGCCACCACCTGCGGCACCACCTCCCCCTGTAATACCGCCACCACCTCCAGGACCAAACTGGACCCTCATCGGCAGCATTATCGCCGCCCTGTTGATTCTGGCAATAGTCATCTACTGGCGGAGAAGGCGGCAGAGAAGGCAAAACTCGGCCGTATGATTAACAGCGGGTATTAATGGGATTATTCAAAGAGGGGCTTAGGAGCCCCTCTTTGAGTTTAGAAACACCCCTCTCCCAATCTTCCTAACAGGGGAGACAAGAGATCCCTCTAATACCCCCCCCTTGGGAAAACCTGAACTTAGCAATTCTATTCCACCGTAACGCTCTTCGCCAGGTTGCGGGGAGTGTCTATCGGACAGCCTCTGCTCCGAGCAGCAAAATAGGCCAGGAGTTGGAGCGCCACTGAAGTCACCACCGGAGCGAAGAGGCGGTCGGTCTGAGGCAAAGGAAGAACATAGTCTACATACTTGGCTATCTCCTGGTCACCCTCCTCAGCCAGCGCCAACACCGGTGATTCCCTCGCCTTTATCTCCTTGATAGTGGAGAGCATTGCTTCATAAGTGTCATCCCTAAAGATCAATGCCACTACGGGGAACTTCTCCCGCAGCAGCGCAAACGGGCCGTGTTTCAGCTCCCCGGCCGCGTAGCCCTCAGCATGAATATAGGCAATCTCCTTTATCTTGAGCGCCCCCTCAAGGGCCACGGGGTAGCTGATACCCCGCGCCACGTAGAAGACGCTCTCATATCCCGACAAGCGGCGTCCATATCCAGCAATCACCTTCTCGCTGTCGAGCACCCGCTGTACCTTTGACGGCAAGAGGCGCAACTCCTGCGTCAGACGCCGAAACGTCCCGGCGTCGACCTCAGCCAGCGAGAGTGCTATGAGGTAAAAAGCGATTAGCTGCGCCGTGAAGCTCTTGGTGGCCGCCACGCTAATCTCCGGACCGGCTTTGGTGTAGAAGGACTGCTCTGCAATACGCGTCACAGTACTATCTCTAACATTGGTGATAGCCATCGTACGGCAGCCCAACTCCCGGGCTTTCTTCAGCGCCCGATTGGTATCCGCCGTTTCCCCCGATTGGCTGATGGCGATGGCCAGTGTCCTGCCCACCACCGTGCGTGAGTAGCTGAACTCAGACGCCAGCTCCACCCGCACCGGCAGACGGGCTACCTCCTCCAGGACCTGCTGGCCCACCATAGCGGCATAATAAGAGGTGCCACAGGCTAGGAGCAGAATGCCATCCACAGTCCGGTCGATGCTTACTTCGAGATTAACCGCGGGCTCGATGGTGGAGACACACTCCCCCACCATCTCCTCTATTACCCCAGGCTGCTCGTGGATTTCCTTGAGCATGAAGTGCTCATAACCAGCCTTACCGACGTCCTTGGCGGTCCATTCCAGGTGATGCTCCTTCCTCACCACCTCCCGCCCCTGATTGCTTATCTTCAGTCCCTCGCCGTGCATGACCACCAGGTCACCATCTTCCAGATAGACCACTCTGTCGGTGTACTCCACCAGCGCCGGCGCGTCCGACGCCAGGAAATTCTCTCCGTCACCAAGACCTATGAGCAGCGGGCTTTCATGTCTTGCGGCTATCAGCTCCCCGTTGTTTTTCCGATGAATCACGGCAATGGCATAGCTGCCTTCCACATCTTGAAGCGCTCTTCTCACCGCCTCTTCCAGATTACCCCGGTAATACTTCTCGATCAAATGAGGAAGTACCTCGGTATCTGTCTCCGAAGAGAAATGGTGGCCCTCACTGACGAGACGCTCCCGCAATGCCAGGAAGTTGCTGATGATACCGTTATGGACGACGGCCAGTTCGCCGCGACAATCGACGTGAGGGTGGGCATTGACCTTGCTGGGCCGCCCGTGAGTCGCCCACCGGGTGTGACCGATCCCCACCCTGCCGCCATTCGGAGGTAAAACCTTCTCCAGTTCCCCTATCCTCACCGCATCCTTGTAAACCTGCAAGCCATCTCCCAGAAGCGCCAGGCCGCAAGAATCATACCCCCGGTACTCCAGCCGCTTGAGACAGTTGACCAGGATGGGCTGAGCTTCTTTGCAGCCGACGTAGCCGACAATCCCGCACATAGCTAGACGACCAGGCCACCCCCGGGGATATCGGTGCTGATAACCTTACCAGGCCCAACCTGGCAATGGGTGCCGAGGCTGCGTCCCGGCTGGATGGAGACCCCCTCGCCTACCTTGCAGTATTCCCCCACCATGGCTCCCATCTTCACCGAGTGGTACTCCCCTTCAATCTTCACCTCGGCCTCGCCGCTATGGGCCATGAAGTTCCCTTTGAAGACACAACCATAGTCGATAATGGAGTCCACGATGGTCGAGTTGGGCCCCACCTCCACGCTGCTGTTAATGACGCTGTTTTCGATGAGGCTAAAAGGCGAGACAACGACCCCCTTCCCCAGGCTGGTGGACGGCAGCAGACAGACGCTGGGGCCGATCTCGCAGTTCTCTCCGATGATGACCGGACCTACAATATATGTATGCGAACGAATAATGGTACCCTTGCCCACCGTGACCGGTCCGTTGATGGCTACGCCCGCTTCAATCCGACCCCCGCGGCTCGGGCTGAGCATCCTCAGCGTCCTATCATTCAACACCAGAACATCCCACGGATAGACCACATCCAGCCAGCGACCCGGGGTCTGGGCTGCCGACAGGCGATAGCCTCCCATTAAGCCCTCTTTCAACGCCTGGACCAGGTCAACCTCTTCTTCCAGGAAAGAGAAGACCTGGCGATCGAACAAGTAGATGCCGGTGTTGACGAGAAAGCTCTCGGCTTTCTCCGGCTTCTCCGCTATGTCCGACACCAGACCATCCTTGACAGTTGCGACGCCATACTTTGAAGTGTTCTTCTGCTCCTTCAGCAGGACAGAGCCGGCAGCGGCTTCCACGAAAGAGGAGAGGGTATCCGGTTCGATAATGTTGTCGCCCGACAGCACCATGAAGCGGCCCTCGGCCATGTCCTTCACCTGCCGCAAGGCATGGCCCGTGCCCAGTTGCTGCTCTTGAGCCACGTAGCTTATGTCCACCCCGAACCTCTCCCCCGACCCGAAGTAGTCCTGCACCTGCTCCTTCCGATATCCAACCACGATTACCACCTGGAACACCCCGTTCGCGGCCAGAGCCTCAATGACATACTGGAGTATCGGCTTGTTGGCGATGGGGAGCATCACTTTCGGCTTAAGCGCCGTGAAAGGCTTGAGCCTCTGGCCCTCCCCGGCCGCAAGGATAATCGCCTGCTTTACCCTGTCCACAATACCTCAATACCTCCTGTATGAACCTTTCACCCTACCCCTCTCTCCGAACACCCATCAAAGAACTATCGTGTTGGGCCTCAGCACACCGCTCACCACCGCCCCCGGTCCAATGAGACTCCCGCTGCCAATCAGACTGCCAACATTGATGCTGCAGTTTATGCCGGTCCTCACATCGTCGCCCAGAATGGCCCCCAGCTTCTGGCGCTCGGTCTCCCGGCCATCTATTTCCACCGTTCTCCTGTCAAACCTCAGGTTGGCGATCTTGGTGCCTGCGCCCAGATTGCAGTCCTCCCCGATGATGCTGTCACCGACATAGTTCTGGTGGGGAATCTTGCTTCCCTTCATCACGATGCTGTTCTTCACCTCAACCGCGCTGCCGATGTGACAGCCATCGCCTACAGTCGTACACGGGCGGATGTAGCAATTGGGGCCGATGTCGCAGTTGTCCCCTATCAACACCGGGCCCACGATATATGCCCCAGAACGAATCGTGCTGCCCCGCCCCAGTCCCACCTTCCCTTTAATAACTGCCTGAGACTCGATCTCGCCATGCCTTTCGAAATCCGCCTCGCCCATCAGCATCTCGTTGGCGCGGAGCAACTCCCAGGGATAGGTGGCATGCGACCAGCGCTGCAGCTTCTCGAAAGCGACCGGAGCGCCCCCCTCTATCAGGCTGCGCAAGAGGTCGGTGATCTCGTACTCTCCTCTCACGGAGACGGACATCCGGGCGGCGTCCTTGAAAACGTCCCGGGTCAACAGGTAAATGCCGGCGTTCACCAGGTGCGTAGGCGGATGCGCCGGTTTCTCGTGAAGGCGGACCACGCGGTCACCTGCCAGTTCCACGACGCCCAGGCCGGCGACCTCCTCCATTTCAAACAGGCTCATGGCGATATTCTCGTGAGCCAACAACCTCTTCATGTCCCCCTCGGTGACCAGAACATCGCCGTTCACCACCAGGAAGCGCCCCCCCACCAGCGCCTCTGCCATCAGCAGGGCATGTCCGCTCCCCATCTGCTTCCGCTGGGTCACGTACTGAATGCTGACACCCCATCTTTCCCCACCTCCGAAATAGTCCCTCACCGTGTCACTATGGTATCCCACCACAAAGATGAACTCCTTCACGCCCGCTTTGCTGAGTTGGGACAGAAGATGTTCCAGCCACGGCTTGTTGGCGACGGGGAGCATCACTTTGGGACGGGTCTGCGTAAGAGGATGCATCCTCTTACCTTCGCCTGCGGCAAGGACTACGGCTTTCATGCTCTTGAATCAAACCCGCGGAATATTATATCCGCCGGCATCGGTGCGTCAAATCAATGTACCGGAAGCATCCAGTTGTCTCAGGAGGGAAGCTCATGCTAAAATAGGCGAATTGCGAGGAGAGTTGATGACCAACCTAACCCCACGGCAAATTGTGGCTGAGCTGGACAAATATATCGTCGGCCAAAAGGAAGTCAAGAGAGCTGTCGCGATAGCCCTGCGGCATCGCGAGCGGCGGCAGCTTGCCGCCGATATGGGGATGGAAATCCATCCCAAAAATATCCTGATGATAGGCCCTACCGGGGTCGGCAAGACAGAGATAGCCCGCCGGGTGGCGGCCCTTATAGATGCGCCCTTCTTGAAAGCCGAAGCTACCAGATTCACAGAGGTCGGCTATGTGGGCAAGGATGCGGAGTCGATAGTCCACGATCTGGTCGAGAACAGCATAACCAAAGTCTACTCGCAAAAACTGAAGGAAGTTGAGAGCAAGGCCGAGAAACTGGCCACCGAAAGACTGTTGAACTATATCTGCAAGCAGTTGAAGAAGAGCAAGCCCCAAAAGCAGGCCACCAAACAACTTGCCGTCGCCCAGGGCGCGACAAGCATCAAGGTCAAGGGCACATCATCGCTGACGCGCCGCTTTGTAGCCAGATTACTCCAGGACCATAAGCTGGATGACCAGCTCGTGGAGATCGAGGTTCCCGAGGTGAGGGAGGAATTCCCCACCGACCTGGAGCTCGCCCCTTCCGACGTGGAGGACTTTCGCGGGGCCTTCGCAGACACCGTCGCCAGAGTCGAGGGCAAGGGGAAATGCCACCACTGGCGGAAGATCCCCGTGAAGGAGGCCCGCCGCCTTCTGGCGCGAGAGGAAGCCAGCAAGCTGCTTGACTATTCCGAGGTGGTAGACGAAGCCACCAAGCGAGCGGAGGAAAGAGGCGTTGTCTTCATAGACGAGCTGGACAAGATCACCGGAGCCAGGATCGAAATAGGACGAGATGTATCGGGGGAAGGCGTCCAGCGTGACCTGTTGCCCATTGTGGAAGGGACAACGGTGATGACCCGCTACGGGCCCGTGAAGACCGACCACATTCTCTTCATGGCCGCCGGTGCTTTCCACCGCAGCAAACCCTCCGACCTCATTCCCGAGCTACAGGGACGCTTTCCACTGCGCGTCGAGCTTACTCCGCTAAGCCAAGAAGACCTGGAGCGCATCTTGACCGAACCGCAGTACTCGCTCACCAAGCAGTATCAGGCTCTGCTGGCCACCGAGGGAGTGGAGTTGGTCTTTGCCGAAGACGGCGTGAAGGAGATGGCCCGCCTCGCCACCTTGATGAACGAACAGAACGAGAATATCGGCGCCCGAAGGCTGAACACTATTATGGAGAGGGTGCTGGAAGAGCTCAACTATTCGGCGGCGGAGAGGAAGGGGGAGAAGGTGGTGGTTGACACCGCCTACGTCTCACAGCACATCGGGGACCTGGTCAAGAACCGTGACCTCAGCCGCTACATCCTGTAGGTCAGATAATCGAGAGTACACCCCAAAGGGAGGAAAATTGGCTAACACTGTTACTATAAAACAACTTCTGGAAGCTGGAGCCCATTTCGGTCATCAGACGACGCGATGGCATCCCAAGATGAAGCGCTACATTTTCACCCAGCGCAACGGCATTCACATTATCGACCTCGAACAGACCGCTGTCTTGATGGATAAGGCATGCGCCTTCATGCGCGAACTGGTAGCCGGCGGGCAGGACCTCCTTTTCGTGGGTACCAAGAAACAGGCCCAGGAAGCAGTGGCCGAGGAGGCCAAACGCTGCGGGATGCCTTATGTCAACCTGCGCTGGCTGGGGGGAATGCTGACCAACTTCCAGGTCATCCAGACACGTATCGACCACCTCGTCTTTCTTGAGGAACAGCAGACCCGGGGCGAGTTCCAGCGCTTGCCCAAGAAAGAGAACCTCAAGCTGATGAAGGAAATTGGCCGCCTGAACAAACAGATGGGCAGCTTCAAGGAAATGACGAAGCTTCCCGGCGCCCTATTCATCATCGACCCCACCCGGGAGAGAACGGCCCTCATGGAAGCAAAACGCAAGGCCATTCCCGTGGTAGGTATTGTGGACACCAACTGCAACCCCGACGAGATAGACTACCCGATCCCAGCCAACGACGATGCCATCCGCGCTCTCAAGCTGGTCTGCAACCGGGTAGCCGAGGCCGTCCTTGAAGGCAAGAACATCGCCACTATCAAGGCTGCCGAAGCCAAAGAGGATGAGGAGATGGCGGAAGCCGGAGTAAAGGCAGGAGAAGGGACGCAGTCGTACAGTTTCGCCCCCGATGAGAACTAGCGGAACCACGTGGCCTTACTGTGCAGCTATGCAGTCTGTTCAAGGATAACCTTGATTCCAGGGAGATCATCCTGAAACGGAGGCCGAGTTGACTATTTCCAGCACCGACATCAAAGAGCTACGCGAGAAGAGCGGGGCCGGGGTGATGGATTGCCGCAACGCCCTGGCTGAGACCGGCGGGGACATGGAAAAAGCTCATTCCCTGCTGAAACAGCGCGGCGCGGTCAAGGCAGAAAAGAAGGCAGTACGCACGGCTTCCCAGGGTCTGATAGCATCTTACATTCATCACAGCGGGAAGATCGGCGCCATGGTAGAGCTCAACTGCGAGACCGATTTCGTCGCTCGCACCGAGGATTTCAAGGAGCTGGCACGCAACCTGGCCATGCAGGTAGCGGCAACGGCGCCCAAAACGCTCCTGCCGGAGGCCAACGCCCCCGCCGAGAACAACGACTCCCAGACCAGCCTGCTGCTTCAACCTTTCATAAAGGACGCCGCCAAGACCATTCAGAATATCGTTATGGAAACATCTGCCAAAGTGGGTGAGGCTGTCAAGGTGAAGCGTTTCGTCCGCTTTGAGCTAGGCGAATAAGGAGGCGGAACGAACAGGAGATGGTTGAGGAAATTCTGGCGCAGACCAACACCCGTATGCTAAAGGCCATCGATAACCTGAGTAAGGAGCTGGCAGTTATCCGCACCGGACGAGCTTCTCCCGCCCTGATAGAGCACATACGTGCTGATTACTATGGTGTACCCACCCCACTCAGCCAGATGGCCAGCATCTCAGTTCCTGAGGCCCGGCTGCTGGTGATTCAACCTTGGGACCGCTCGGCGCTGCACGGCATTGAGAAAGCCATCCTCAAGTCTGAACTCGGCCTGAATCCGGTGAACGATGGCAGCGTCATTCGTCTGAACATCCCCCAGCTGACCGAGGAGCGCCGCCAGGAGCTGGCCAAGGTGGTCCGTAAGCGCGTGGAGGACGGGAAGATCGGCCTCCGAAACATCAGGCGAGAAGCCCTGGAGCATATGAAGGCGGACGAAAAGGAGAAGCGACTACCCCAGGACGAGTACCACCGCGGGGCTGAGCAACTGCAGAAGGTGACCGACAAATACATCGCCGAAGCTGACAGTCTGGGAGAGACGAAACAAGCCGAGTTGACTGAGTTCTAGCGAGGAGAGACATGGACTTTGAATTCAACGAGGAACAGAAGATGTTCCGTGAGGCCATTCGAGACTTCGCCGAGAAGGACATCGCCCCGCTGGTAAATGAGGCGGAAGTAAAGGTGCGATTTCCGGCGCACCTCTTCCCGCACATGGGCCAGCTGGGTTACCTGTGCCCCAAGTACCCTGCGGAGCTGGGTGGCGGCGGCTTGGGCAAGATGGGCGATTGCATACTCGTCGAAGAGGTAGCTCGCGTGTGCGTCGGCATCTCCGCCGCTCTCATCATCCAGTCCGGACTGGCTACCGCCGCCATGTTCGCCCACGGGAGAGAGGAGCAGAAGAAGAAGTATCTCATGCCGGCCATCACCGGCAAGAAGATTGGAGCCTTCGGGCTCACTGAAGCCAACGCCGGCTCTGACGTCGCCGCTATTCAGACCACGGCCACCAGGAGCGGCAAGGGCTACACTTTGAACGGCTCCAAGATGTTCATCACCAATGGCCCGATCGCCGACTACGTGATCGTCGCCGCCTATACCGACAAAAGCAAGGGGGCGAAAGGCGGCATCAGCCTTTTCATCCTGGACAAAGACACCCCCGGCTACACCTTCAGGCCTCTGGTCAAGGTCTGCTTCCGCTCCTCGGAGACCGCCGAGCTCTCCTTCGACAACTGCTCCATACCTGCCGAAAACCTGATAGGAGAGGAAGGAAGAGGGTTCCCCTATATTATGGAGACGCTGGCCGATGGCCGGATTTCCCACGCCGCCCGCAGCCTCGGCCTGGCGCAGGCCGCACTTGAAGCCTCACTGAAATACTCTCAGGAGAGAGTGCAGTTCGGACAGCCCATCGCCAAGTTCCAGGCTACCAGCTTCAAGCTGGCCAGGATGGCGATGGAACTGGAGGCTGCTCGCTGGCTGGTCTACCACGCCGCCTGGCTCATAGACAGGGGCGAGAGCTGTTTGAAAGAAGCTTCCATGGCCAAGCTCTTCGCCAGCGAAATGGCCGTCAAGGCGGCCAACGAAGCCATGCAGATTCACGGCGGCTACGCCTTCATGATGGATTCTGCCATCCAGCGCTATTTCCGCGATTCGCGGCTTTTCACCATCACGGAAGGCACCTCGGAGATCCAGCAAATGGTTATCGCCCGAGAAATCGGTTTGCGCTAGTCTCCATGCTTAAAGAGACAGGAATCACAGCCAACGAGCCCAATGGCGGCCGGGCGCAGCTCAACTCCACCCCTCCGCAACATGTGGCTATTATCCTGGACGGCAACGGCAGGTGGGCCGAACAGCACCGATTGCCCCGGCTAAAAGGCCATCTCGCCGGAACACAGAACATGCGGCCGGTACTGAAGGTGCTGTCCGCCAATGGAGTCAAGTACGTCACCCTCTTCGCCTTCTCGACCGAGAACTGGAACCGCCCGGGCAGCGAAGTCGAGGGACTGTTCCAGATTCTATGGGAACTGATCGAACACGGCGAGGTACTTGAGCTCCATAAGCTGAACATCAGGCTCCGCTATCTCGGCAGAATGAACGGACTCTCCCCGAAACTGAGGACTGCCATCAAGCAGGCCCTTGAGATGACCCGGGCGAACACCGGACTGACACTCAATATCGCGCTCAACTACGGAGGACGCGGCGAGATAGTGGACGCCATGAGAGAGATAGTCTCCCGTGGCATCCCGGCCGATGAGATTGATGAG
>JAUYGE010000025.1 GCA_030690705.1 Dehalococcoidia bacterium
TCTACGCTGTCACCAAGAACCCTGCCTGGATTCTCTTCCCGATGGTTGTCCGCGCCTTCGGCCTGATCGCCACCATGGTGGCCATGTTCGCCGTCCGCGCCAACCTGCGCTGCGCCAGCGCCGCCCAGAAGAGCCTGCGCGATGCCATCACCGTCGCCATGCGCGGCGGCGGCGTCTCCGGATTCCTGATTGTAGCTCTCAGCCTCCTCGGCGTCAGCGCCATGTTCTATCTCTACGGAGGCGCCAGCCAGCCGGAGAAGGCTCCCCTGATGATTGTCGGCTTCGGGTTCGGCGCCAGCTTCGTGGCCCTCTTCGCCCAACTGGGCGGCGGTATCTACACCAAGGCCGCCGATATGGGCGCTGACCTGGTTGGCAAGGTCGAGGCCGGGATTCCGGAAGACGACCCCCGCAACGCCGCCGTGATAGCCGACCTCGTCGGCGACAATGTGGGCGACTGCGCCGGCCGCGGCGCCGACCTCTTCGAGTCCACCGCCGCCGAGAACATCGGGGCGATGATTCTCGGCATCGCCATCTACGCTGTCACCAAGAACCCTGCCTGGATTCTCTTCCCGATGGTTGTCCGCGCCTTCGGCCTGATCGCCACCATGGTGGCCATGTTCGCCGTCCGCGGTAATGAAAAAGAGAACCCCATGAATGCCCTCAACCGCGGCTACTATGTAGCTATTATCCTCAGTATCGTGGGCATGTTCATCGCCACCAAGGTCATGTTCCACAACATGTGGTATTTCTGGGCCGGACTGGTGGGCATCCTGGCCAGCATCGTCGTGGTCTTCGTCACCCAGTACTACACCGAGGCCCGCTACAGGCCGACCAGAGACATTGCCCAGGCCTCACGGACCGGTCCCGCTACCAACATCGTTGCGGGCATAGCGGTGGGCTTTGAGACCACCCTGGCCACCGCCCTGACCATCGGCATCGCACTGCTGCTCTCCTACTGGCTGGGCTCCCAGGGTATGGAAGAGCATGGAGGCGCCTTCGGCACCGCCGTCGCCACCATGGGGATGCTCATGACCGCCGCTTACGTCCTCGCCATGGATACCTTCGGCCCCATCACCGACAACGCCAACGGCATCATCGAGATGGCCGGCGTAGGTGGGACTGCCCGCCAGGTTACCGATAGACTCGATGCTGTGGGCAACACCACCAAGGCCCTCACCAAGGGATATGCCATGGTCTCCGCCGGCCTGGCTGCCTTCCTCCTCTTCCAGGCATACATGGAAAAGGTCAGGGACTTAAAGGGAGTAGCTATCTACGATGTGATCAACATCGCCCGGGTGGAGGTATTCGTTGGCGCCATGCTGGCCGTGATGCTCGTCTTCCTCTTCAGCGCCCTTAGCCTGCGCGCCGTGGGCAACACGGCCGCCAAGATTATCGAAGAGGTTAGACGCCAGTTCCGGGACAACCCTGACATCATGAAAGGGACTGCCAAGCCCGACTACGCCAGAGCGGTGGACATCACCGCCCGCGCCGGACTGCGCAACATGATCGCCCCCGGCGTCCTGGCCGTGGGCATGCCGATCGTGGTGGGCGTGCTTCTCAACCTGGTCCCGGGCTATGACGCCGCCATGTCCATCGGTGCCTTTCTGATGGTCGGCACTATCGCTGGCATCATGGTCGCCAGCTTCATGAACAACGGCGGCGGCGCCTGGGACAATGCCAAGAAGTACATCGAGTCGGGCGAGATGAAGGACGAGCAGGGGAACGTCATCGGCAAGAAGACCCCGACCCATGCGGCAGCTGTAGTGGGGGACACCGTTGGCGATCCCTTCAAGGACACGGTGGGGCCTTCCCTGCATGTCCTGGTGAAGCTCCTGGCTACGATCACCCTGGTGCTCAGCCCGCTCTTCGTCCTGTAAAGTCTCTTGTCATTGCGAGCGAAGCGAAGCAATCCGTGTCTCCCCTCAACCACGCACGGATTGCTTCGGCCTGCGGGCACGGCACGCCGTGCCCCTACTGCATGGCCTCGCAATGACACCCCCTGTACATGAGAGACTGTTCAACTCCCACTCAGAAACGGGTTAGCGCGGCGCTCCCGGCCGATAGTAGTCCGCGGGCCGTGCCCCGGGAGAACGACAGTCGCGTCCGGCAGCACCATCAGCCGCGTGCGGATGCTTTCTATCAGCTTCTCATGGCTGCAACCCGGGGCATCCGTCCGCCCGACCCCCTGGTTGAAGAGGGTGTCTCCGGTGAAGACCACGCCGTGCCCCTCGAGGCAGATACCGCCCGGGCTGTGGCCCGGGGTGTGCAGCACCTTCAAGCGCAGGTCGCCAATCTCCAGCACCTCTCCCTCGCTGAGCAGCCTGTCCGGCGGAGGAGGCGACTGGAAGGTGACACCGAAGGACGTGGCAGTGCCCGTTCCGTATGACCGCAGCAAAGGCACCTCAGCCGAGTGAACCGCAAAGTCGGCGCCGGTAGCTTGCTGCACCTCTCTTACCGCCACTATGTGGTCGAAGTGCGCATGCGTAGCCACTATCAGCTTGACCTCCAGGCCCAGCTTGCGGACATGACTCAAGATGGAGGCAGCATCATCACCGGGGTCGATGACGATCCCCTTTTTAGTAGCCTCGCACCCCACCAGATAGCAGTCGGTAGCCAGAGGCCCCACCTCGAGGGGCCGGAAGAACATCTTCGCCATTCAAGTCTCCTCAGATTCAGGGTGTAAGCTGCATATTCTATCTGTTAGGCTTTCCCCTTGCAAAAGCATGGGTGAAACCGTCTAATAACGGAGCGTCTAGACCCTGGAGCGTTGAAGAGGGCCTGGTGGCCTCTTCAAAATCATCTTTCCTCCCCTCCTTTGTAGACAGGGGGCTCTAAGAGGGGCTGCGCCCCTCTTCCAAAATATCATCCGCCCTATCCTTGGAAAGGAGAGGGGGACTCAGGGGGTAAGGTTGATAAATCTGATAGACACCCATGCCCACCTCGATGAAGTCGAGGACCTCCCTGGAGCCATTCGCGAGGCTTTGGAAACCGGCGTCGTGGCCATCGTCGCAGTCGGCATGAGCTACGAATCCAACGAGAAAGTGCTCGAGCTATCCCGCCAATACAAGAACCTCGTCTATCCCGCCCTGGGACTGCACCCCTGGCAGCTAGGGCAGATAGACGCCGCCGGGGTGGAGAGGATTTTGCACCAGATTGAGGACAATATCGGGGAAACCGTGGCCGTCGGGGAGGTGGGTCTGGACTACGACAA
>JAUYGE010000035.1 GCA_030690705.1 Dehalococcoidia bacterium
TCTACCGTGATGACGAGACCGAGGCGGTGCTCATCGACCCGGACGCCTGCATCGGCTGCCGGGCCTGCATCGTGGCCTGCCCGTGGGGAGCCATCGGGATGGACTCGGAGAAGAAGCAAATCATCAAGTGCGACCTCTGTGGAGGCGACCCGAAGTGCGTCCAGTGGTGTCCGCGCAACGCCCTGAGGTATGAAAGGGCTGAGGTGGTGACCACCCACAAGCAGAGGTCGGTGATGGAGAACCAGGTAGCCAAACAGCTCATCCAGTCCCGGAAGGACTTCGGCCAGAAGAAGGTTGTCCTCAGCGGCTATTCGGCCCGCTCCGATCAGTCCCAGGACAATAAGAACTCACCGTCCGGCGAGAAGAAGGGGTAAGCATTGACTCACGTTCCCGGCGACTTCTGTCATTGCGAGGCACGAAGTGCCAAAGCAATCCGTGGACGGCGGTGAAGGACGGATTGCTTCGCTCCGCTCGCAATGACAACATGAAGAGGAACACTCGATGACATATGGCTGGGCAGGAAACCTTCTCTGGGTGGACCTGAGCAAAGGGCGAATCACCCGGCAGCCGCTGGATGAAGACTTCGCCCTGAAGTGGCTGGGTGGCGAAGGATTCGGCGCCCGCCTGCTCTGGGAACGGGTAGGGCCGGAAGTCAAGGACGGCCTCGACCCCGAAAACATACTGGTCTTCGCCGCCGGCCCCCTCATCGGCACCCTTGCCCCAAGCTCCGGCCGGCTGGAAATCATCACCAAATCAGCACTCACCGGAATCTTCGGCGATAGCAACAGCGGCGGCCACTTCGCCCCGGAGCTGAAACAGGCCGGCTACGACGCCCTCATCGTAACGGGAAGGGCCGAGAGACCGGTCTATCTCTGGATAGATGATGAGCAGGTGGAAATCAGGGATGCGGCCCATCTGTGGGGAAGGACCGTCCCTGAGACCGACGACATTCTCAGAAAAGAGCTGGCCGGAGGTGACATTCAGGTTGCCTGCATCGGCCCCGGGGGCGAGAACCTGGTGCGTTACGCCGCCATCCTCAACAACAGGACAAGAGCGGCGGGATGGGGCGGAGCAGGCGCCGTGGCCGGCTCCAAGAAGCTGAAGGCGATTGCCGTGCGCGGCACCCGGGGTGTGCGGGCCGCCCGCCCGGCGCAGTTCGAGCAGGCCTGCTGGGCGGCCCACCGGAAGCTCCTGACAGATGTCCGCCTGCTGGAGACCCGCCGCAGAATGGGCACCATGCACCTGATGCGCATGTACCACCTCGGCGGCTACGCCGCTATGAAAAACTGTACCCTCAGCCAGGCCTCCGACGAATACGTCGAGAAGGTGTCCGGCGAGAAATGGGCCGACGAGTACATCGTCAACACCATGGGCTGTCATGGCTGCCTCCAGCACTGCTCGCACTACGTCGTAGTCAAGAACGGTCCTTACAAAGGGCTGGCCTCGGAAGGCTTTGAGTTCGCCTGCCTCGGGCCCTACCTCTACTCCTACGGGTCGGACAACCTGGCCTTCGCCTTTGCCGCAGCCAAGTACTGCAACGACCAGGGGCTGGACACCACCGCCCCGGCCGGCGCCATTTCCTGGGCCACCGATTGTTTCAAGCGCGGCATCCTGACGGAGAAAGACACCGATGGCCTGGTGCTGAACTGGGGCGATGAGGCGGTGGCACTGGAGCTCCTGCGAAAGATAACCCATCGCGAAGGCTTCGGCGACCTGCTGGCGGAGGGCGTTGAGAAGGCGGCCAGGGCCGTGGGCAGAGGCTCCGAGTACTATGCTCAGACCATCAAGGGGAGATATGTCTTCGAGTTCAACGCCCACACCAACTACGGCTGCGCCATCGCGGCTGCCACCTCCACCAGGGGCTGCGACCATCTCAAGGGATGGCCCCAGTTTGAGTTCAGCGCCCCTCCACCGGAGGTGTCGCAACGAAGGTGGGGCTACCCGACCACCGGTGACCGGCGCAGCCACAAGGGGAAGGCCCCGATGACGGTGGAAGGGCAGCGCCTCCACACCCTGGTGGATATCCTGGGCACCTGCAAGTTCAACGGCGCTATCGGTCTGCACGGCCTGAACGAAGAGGACTACGCCCGGATGCTTTCCCCCCTCATCGGGATGGACCTGAGCGGGAAGGACCTCTTCCACATCGCCGACAGGGTGTGGAACCAGGAGCAGGCTTTCAACATCCGGCAGGGCCTGGGCCGCAAGGATGACACCATTCCCGAGATGTACATGAAGGAGCCGCTCAATGCCGGGCCCCTCAAGGGCACCGTAATCGAGAAGGAAAAGTTCGAGATGATGCTGGACGACTACTACCGGCTTCGCGGCTGGGATGTGAGCACCGGTTTCCCCACCAGGGAAACACTGGAGAGCCTGGACCTGAAGGACGTGGCGGATGAGCTGGAGCGCAGGGAAATACTGCGGGCGCCGGTACCGGTGAAAGGATAAGTCCCCTGCCCAGACCTATCTGTCATTGCTTCGCTACGCTCGCAATGACAGATAGGGTGAGAGGATAGCAATTGACATACGGTTGGGCTGGCACCATTCTGGACGTTGACCTGACCAACAGGCGGGTTACCAAAAAGCCGCTGGATGAGGGCTTCGCCCTCAAGTGGCTGGGCGGAGAGGGTTTCGGAGCCCGGCTCCTGTGGGAGGCAGTCGGCCCCGAGATAGAGGACGGCCTCGACCCCCGGAACGTGCTCATCTATGCCGCCAGCCCCCTGACCGGCACCATGACCCCGGGCGCCGGCCGCCTGGAGATTACCTCCAAGTCGCCCATCACCGGACTCTTCGGGGACACCAACAGCGGCGGTCACTTCGCGCCCGAGCTGAAGCAGGCCGGCTACGATGCCCTCGTCATCCGCGGGAAGGCAGACAAGCCGGTATACATCTGGATAGACGATGACCGGGTCGAGATCAGGGACGCCGCCCACCTGTGGGGGAGGACGATCCCGGAGACTGACCGGCTGCTCAGGGAAGAGGTGAAGGACGAGAATATCCAGATATCCTGCATCGGGCCCGCGGGGGAAAAGCTGGTCCGCTTCGCCATCATGATGAACAACATCTTCCGCGCTCCCGGCTGGGCCGGCTGTGGAGCGGTGGCCGGCTCGAAGAACCTGAAGGCCGTCGCTATCAGGGGAACGAAGGGAATCCGCATCGCCCGGCCGGCGGAGTTTGAGAAGCTCGCCTGGGAAGCCCGCCAGACAGTAATGAACCTCAAGTCGTTCACCACCATGAGGCGCATGGGCACCATGTACCTGGTCAAGGCCCAGTACAACCGGGGAGTGGCCATGCTGCGCAATTTCAACGAGTCCCAGTGTTCGGACGAGTACCTGGAGAAGGTCTCCGGAGACTACTTTGCCGAAAACTATGTTGTCAGCTCCAGCGGCTGCCAGGGCTGCCCCCTGCACTGCAAGCACTTCGCGACCATAAAGGGTGGGCCCTACGCCGGGCTGGCCACCGAGAGCTGTGAGTTCGGCACTATCAGCCCGTGGACCTACTGGTACGGTTCCGGCAATATCGAGTTCGCCATGGCGGCCGCCAAGTACTGCAACGACTACGGCATGGATGCCACCGAATCGGGCATGCTCCTGGCCTGGCTGGCCGACTGCTTCGAGCGAGGAGTCCTCACCGAGAAGGACGCAGGTGGGCTGACGGTGAGATGGGGCGACGAGAGGGTAGCCCTGGAGCTGATGCGACAGATGACAAGCCGCGAGGGCCTCGGCGACCTGCTGGCGGAGGGACTCTACCGCGCCGCCAGGAGCTTCGGCCCCGAGGCCCAGAAGTACGCCTACACTATCAAGGGCAAGATATCAACCGAGGGCAACCCTAGAGGGATATACGGCTGCGCCCTCGCCTCAGCCACCTCCACCCGCGGGGCCGACCATCTCAAGGGGTGGAACTGGTTGGAGATACTGTCGGCCTCCCCCAAGATGTCCGAGCGCTACTTCGGCAGCCCACACACCAGCGACAGCCGCACCCATCTCGGCAAGGGCAAGGAGACCATCTTCGTGCAGCACATGTGCACCATCATGGATACCGTTGGAGGCTGCAAGCACCACAGCCATCCACCCCTGGACGGGGCCACAGCCGGGGACTACGCCCGGCTGATATCGGCCACCACCGGTGTGCCGATGACCGGCGAGGACCTGATGGTCACCGCCGAGAGGATATGGAACCTGGAGAAAGCCTTCAACATCAGGGCGGGGATGCGCCGCCACGATGATAGCCTCCCGAAGAGGTACTACGAAGTGCCGATAAACAAGGGCCCGCTGGACGGCTTCCAGATAGAGAAAGAGAAGTTCGAGGCCATGCTGAGCGAGTACTATGAACTAAGGGGATGGGACCCGGAGAGCGGCTTCCCCCGCCGGGCCACCCTGGAACGCCTCGGCCTCCAGGATGTCGGCGTTGAGCTCGAAAAGGCGCATCTGACCGGAAGATAGTAGGAGCCGGAGTTGATACTGTTGTGTCATTGCGAGCGAAGCGAAGCAA
>JAUYGE010000043.1 GCA_030690705.1 Dehalococcoidia bacterium
ACCAGCATAAATCCAGGCTGGACATCAGGCAATATTAGCCTGTATAATATGGTCTAGTTGCCCACATAGCTCAGCAGGTAGAGCACGTTCTTGGTAAGAACGGGGTCATCAGTTCGAATCTGATTGTGGGCTTTAGCTTTAAGGAGGAGCTAGAAAATGGCTAAGGAAAAATTCGAAAGAACCAAACCCCATGTCAATGTAGGCACCATAGGTCATGTAGACCACGGTAAGACATCGCTCACAGCAGCGATTACCAAGGTGCTGTCCGCCTCTGGCAAGGCAGCTTACCGCCCCTACGATTCCATCGACAATGCGCCGGAAGAGAAGGCCAGGGGCATGACCATCGCTATCGCCCATGTGGAGTATGAGACCGAGAAGCGCCACTACGCCCATGTGGACTGCCCGGGCCACGCCGACTATATCAAGAACATGATTACCGGCGCCGCCCAGATGGACGGCGCCATCCTGGTGGTGAGCGCCCCCGACGGCCCCATGCCCCAGACCAGAGAGCACGTGCTGCTGGCCCGGCAGGTGGAAGTGCCCGCCATCATGGTCGCCCTCAATAAGGTTGACCTGATGGATGACAAGGAACTGCTGGAACTGGTAGAGCTAGAGCTGAGGGAACTCCTCAACAAGTACGGGTTCCCCGGGGACAAGACCCCCATCGTGCACGTCAGCGCCACCAAAGCTATCGAATGCGGCTGCGGCAAGCGGGAGTGCAAGTGGTGCGGCCTCATCTGGAAGCTCATGGACGCCGTCGACGATTACATCCCGACCCCCACCCGGCCCAAGGACAAGCCCTTCCTGATGCCCGTAGAGGATGTCTTCGGCATCAAGGGACGGGGCACGGTAGTTACCGGACGCGTGGAGAGGGGTGTCGTCAAAATAGGGGATGAACTAGACATCATTGGCATCAAAGAGACCAAGCGGACAACAGTCACCGGCGTGGAGATGTTCCACAAGCTTCTCGACTACGCCGAGCCGGGAGACGCCGTCGGCCTCTTACTGAGAGGCATCGAGCGTGAAGATGTGGAGAGGGGCCAGGTACTCGCCGCACCGGGATCAATTAAGCCGCACCAGACCGCCGAGACCGAGGTGGTCGTACTAACCAAGGAAGAGGGCGGCCGCCATACTCCCTTCTTCGCCGGCTACAGGCCGCAGTTCTATATCCGGACCATGGATGTCACGGGCGACATCGAACTACCCCCCGGAGTGGAGATGGTCATGCCCGGCGACAACATCAAGTTGAAGATAAAGCTCATCTACCCGGTTGCCCTTGAAGTCGGCTCCCGTTTCGCCATCCGCGAGGGAGGCAAGACCATCGGCGCCGGGGTCATCACCAAGGTAACAGAGTAAAATGGCCAAGAAGGGTGAAGCTCGCGCGCTTATCTACCTCGCTTGTTCTGAGTGCAGGGAGAGAACCTACACCACAGAGAAGAACAAGAAAAACGATACTCAGAGGCTGGAACTCAAGAGGTATTGCCCGCGGTGCCGCACTCACACTCTTCATCGAGAAGGGAAATAGGAACACGGGACCGGACAAGCTCAGCCAATGAAATCTCGCTCTCCGGATGCTCTGAGAAAAGGCGCTTCAGCACGCTCAATGCTGCGCATTTTCCCCGAGACCTACAGCGAACTCAAGAAGGTAGTCTGGCCCAACCGCAAGGAGATACGACAGCTGACCATCATTGTGCTGGTGGTCTCCGTGAGCGTGGGCCTGCTGCTGGGCCTCCTCGACTTCGGATTCGCTCAGTTATTCAACAAGGTGCTCCTCGGCAGGTAAGGAGCCTGCAAATCCAATATGTCTGACGACGGAAAACACTGGTACGTAGTCCATACCTACTCGGGATACGAGGACAGGGTACAGAGAAACCTGGAGCAGCGCATCAAGTTCATGGATGCCGCAGACAGGGTCTCGCAGGTAGTGGTGCCCACGGAAGAGGAGATCGAGGTCAAGGAGGGTCAACGCCGCACCGTAAGGAAGAAAGTCTTCCCCGGCTACGTGCTCATACAGATGCTGCTAGATGACAAGACGTGGGAGGTGGTGCGCAACACACCCGGCGTGACCGGCTTCGTGGGACGGGAAAACAAGCCCGAGGCCCTGGCCGAAGAAGAGGTCAGCAAGATCATGAGCCAGATGGCCGACAAAGTGCCCCGCGTCAAGGTCGGCTTCGCCAAGGGTCAAAGCATCAGGGTGACCGACGGGCCGTTCATTGATTTCGTCGGCGTGGTCGACGAGATCAGCTCCGACAAGGGCAAAGCCAAGGTGCTGCTCAGCCTTTTCGGGAGGGAGACGCCCGTGGAGCTCGACCTGCTGCAAGTAGAGAAATTGTAAGTGCTGTCATTGCGAGCGAAGCGAAGCAATCCGGCCCTTATCACCTAAGCTACGGATTGCTTCGGGGCTGCGCCCCTCGCAATGACAAGTCCATAAGAGGTTGATAGATATACGATGGCCAAAAAAGTAAAGGCAATTATCAAGCTTCAAATACCGGCAGGCAAGGCCAACCCGGCGCCACCCATCGGCCCGGCCCTGGGCCAGCATGGTGTGAACATCATGGCTTTCTGCAAGGAATACAATGAGAAGACCGCGTCCCAGGCCGGCTCCATCGTACCGGTGGAGATAACCGTCTTTGAGGACCGCTCCTTCACCTTCGTCACCAAGACACCCCCGGTTGCCGACCTGTTGAAGAAAGCCCTCGGGATAGAAAAAGGGAGCAAATCAGCCGGCACTCAGAAGATAGGCAAGCTACCTCGACCCAAGCTGGAAGAGATCGCCGCGCTGAAAATGAAAGACCTGAATGCGAGCAACGTCAAGGCGGCGGTGCGCAGTATCGAGGGCACAGCACGCAGCATGGGAATAGAAGTGGAGTAAAGGCATGGCCAAGCACGGTAAGAAATATCTGGAAGCAGCCAAGAAAGTAGAAGCGACCCGCTCCTACACCCCCGGCGAGGCTATCGAACTGGCCAAACAGGCCGTTTACGTCAAGTTCGATGAGACGGTTGAGCTACACCTGAAGATGGGGATCGACCCCCGCCAGAGCAACCAGCAGGTCAGGGGCATAGCCGTGCTGCCTCACGGACTGGGAAAGAAAGTCCGCATCCTGGTGCTCACCCAGGGAGAGGCGGTCAAGACGGCCAAAGAAGCCGGCGCCGACTACGTAGGGGCGGAGGACTTGATAAAGAAGATTGAGGAGGGCTGGATCGACTTCGATGTCGCCATGGCCACTCCGGACATCATGAGTAAGGTCGGCAAGCTCGGTAAGGTTCTGGGACGGCGCGGTCTGATGCCCAACCCGAAGGCCGGGACAGTGGTCACGCCGGAGAACTTGCCGCGCGCCATCAGCGAGGCCACGAAGGGCCGCGTGGAGTTCAAACTGGACCGCACCGCCATTATTCATGTGGCGTTGGGCAAGGCCAGCTTCACCGTGGACAAACTGACCGAGAACCTCTCGGCGATAGTGGAGGCAATCAACAAGGCCAAGCCTTCAGGGGCCAAAGGACAATACATCCAAAGCGCCTACATCACCACCACCATGGGTCCCGGACTCCGGCTTGACCTGAAACCTCTCCTGTCCGCCCGCACCGCCTAGGCAGCCTTTGCCCCCCCCCCGAACATTCTTGCTGCCATGCGAGGGGC
>JAUYGE010000044.1 GCA_030690705.1 Dehalococcoidia bacterium
GGATTGCTTCGCTTCGCTCGCAATGACAGAGAGAGTGCTGCGGAAGGTGGGTGGTTTCTAGCCCTTCAGCAGTGGCACTGAGTCGAGGCGCGTGTAGATAGCACCGGCCGGGGTTAGCTGGCTCTGCATGATGTTTACCGACTCCACCAGAAACCCGCATCCACCCTCGAACTTTGTCTTCTGAAGCAACTGGCCGAAGTTCTGTCTATCGGTGACGGAGATGTCGTCTCTCACCCGCGACAGGGTGAGGTGTGGGCTGAAGGGCCGTTCCTCCGCCGGAAAACCGAGGGGCGACAGGAGGGAGTCCAGGCGTTTCTGGAGTGCGATAAGTCTGTCGAGTGCTCCCTTCAGACCAACCCAGGCGACTCGGGGCCGGCCGAAGTTTGGAAAGGCGCCCAATTCGCCCAGTTCGAGGTGAAAGGACACTATCCCCTCGCCAGCCTCCCGTATGGCTTTCACCACGGCGTCGTGCTTGTCCGTCTCGACATTCCCCATGAACTTGAGGGTGAGGTGGATGCCCTCCGGGGACACCCATTTGATGGCGGAATGCCTGCCCCTCTTGAGCTCGCGCTCCAGGTCGGAGAGGCAGGTCTTCACCTCTTGGGGCAGCTCGATGGCGATGAAAGAGCGGACCTGCTCCATCAGGCGAGGAGCCTCGCGGCGTTTTCACCCAGAATGCCCCGCTCGGCCTCCGGCGACAGGTTGAGGGAGCGGATATCCTTGATGAGATTTCCTTGACCGACCAGCGGGTAGTCGCTGCCAAAGAGTATCTTGCTGGCGCCGACCAGGTCAATGATATTCTGGAAAATCGCGGGCCGGTAGAGAAAGTTGGAGGCCGCGGTGTCGAAATACACATTCTTAAAAGCGGTGGCCACTTCTGGCATGAGCGCGTAGAAGGGGAGGCCGCCCCCCCAGTGAGCGCAGACCAGCTTCACCTCCGGGAAGGAGGTGATAAAAGGATAGATTTTCTCAGGCGTGTTGCTTCCCTTGCCCGGGTACCGGTGTCCAACCGGCTCATCGGTATGGAGGAGTATGGGAAGGTGGTGTTCTCCCGCCAGTCTAACGATGGAGGCCATACTCTCGCCGGTCAGGTCAATTGATTGCACATCCGGCCTCAACTCGCCGATGCCCTTGATGCCACCCCTGATGCAGCGTTCGAGCTCTTTGAGGGCCAAATCGCCGGAGCGCGGTTGCAGGGTGCAGAAGCCGGCTATGCGCTTCGGATAGCGGGACATGGCTTCGAGGAGATAGTCATTGGTCTGCACACAGAGGTCATGGTCTGTCCAGCCGATGTTGAGCACTACTGAGGTATCTATTCCCGCCTTGTCCATGCTGGCGACGAGCTCCTCGGCGGTAGCCAGCTTTGCTCTGGGACTGGAGTAGAGCATGGCGAAGCAGGGGTCGCGGGCTATGTATTCAGCCCGCTGATCCCCTATCTGAGGGGACATGATGTGGGTATGGAAATCGATAATCACCGGCGGTGATTATAATAGCTTAAGCGGAGGTTTGCCAAAAGCTAGCTTTTATGATAGGATTTTACGTTCTTCCTCAGGAGTACAGAAGGTTAATGAGTCACCCCATACCTCCTAATGTTCGTCGGCCCGGGCTTGCTTCGTTGTTCCCATCTTTTCCTCCGCTCTTTGACGCCATTCTATTTCGAAAGGGGTGAATCCCATGGAAAAGAGTGTAGCTATCGTCGGTGCAGGCCAGACTGTCTTCAGCCGTGGATGCGGCCAGTCGGTGCGGGAGCTGTGTTTCGAGGCTTTCAGGGAGGCGATGGATGGGTTGAACCTCAAGACAGAGGATATCGAGGCGTCTGTCATCTGCTCTGCACCGGAGTATGACAAACAGCGCAGCCCGGCGGGAGTGATTGCCGAGTATCTCAACCTGGTGCCCAAGCCCACTTTCTATGTAGAGACCATCTGCTCATCGAGCAGCACCGGTCTGAGGGTGGGCTATGCGCTCATCAAGTCCGGACTGCACAGCGTGGTGGCGGTGGTGGGCTTTCAGAAGATGTCGGAGATCAGTTCTCGCGAGGCGGCGGAGAGGATGGGGAGGGGAGGCGACATAATGTGGGAGTCGCCGTTCGGTGTCACCATGCCAGCCGGCTACGCCATGTATGCGCGGGCCCACATGGCGGCCTACGGCACCAAGCCGGAGCAGCTGGCCCGGATCAGGGTGAAGAACTCCAGCTACGGTGCGTTGAATGCCAGGGCGACCTTCCGCAAGGCGCTTACCGAGGAAGATGTGATGAAATCGGCGGCAGTGACCCTTCCTCTGAAGACCTATGACTGCTGCGCCAATGCCGACGGCGCTTCCTGTATCATTCTTGCCAGCAAGGAGGAGGCGGCGCGCATCGCGAAGGTGCCCATCTGGGTGCTGGGCTTGGGCGCGGCCACCGATTCGACCACACTGAGCAACAAGAAGCTCTACACCGGTTTGAGCTGTGCCCGTGAAGCGGCGCGGCAGGCCTATGAGATGGCTGGCGTGGGGCCGGAGGACATAGACGTTGCCGAGGTGCACGACTGCTTCACCATCGCCGAGATGATGGCATACGAGGACCTGGGCTTCGCCCGCTCCGGTGAGGGGTCCCGCTTGATAGACGAGAAGCAGACCTACATCGGCGGAAAGATACCGGTCAATATCGACGGCGGGCTCCTGTCCAAGGGACATCCCATCGGGGCCACCGGCGGTTCCCAACTCAGGACGATAGTGAAGCAGCTCAGAGGTCAGGGCGAGACGGGGCAGGTGGAGGGGGCAAAGATCGGTCTGGTGCACAACATCGGTGGTGTGGGGATCTATGGCAACGTAACCATTCTAGGGAGGTAAGAAGCCATGGGATTCGAGAAATTCGGCGCCGTCAGCTTCACCACGGAGACCAAGACAGCAGACTTTGTGACCTATCTGGAGAAGGGGCAGGTCGTGGCGAGCCGGTGCAAGAAGTGCGGGCGCACATATTTTCCGCCGCGCGCCGATTGCGCCGATGACTTCAGCAGCGAGATGGAGTGGCAGCCGGTGCAGGGCAAAGGGAAGCTGATGACCTACACCATCGTCAGCTACGGCCCATCCGGGTTCGAGAACGATACCCCTTACATCCTAGCGCTGGCCGAGTTCCCTCCAGGAGTGAGGGTCTTCGGGCGGCTGGACAAGGGCATCCCGCCGGAAGAGATCAAAGTGGGCATGGAGGTGGTAGTCACGCCGGTGACGCTGGCGGAGGGGAAGCTGTCCTACCAGTTCAACAAGGCTTGACCGGGTCTTGAGTGTGTCATTGCGAGGAGTTTATCCCTTCGGCGAACTCAGGGCAGGCTCTGAGCCTTCGGCGAAGGGCTCGCAATGACAGAAGGGGTTCATAAATGCTCTCACCGAAGGAGGTGTTAAGTTAATGGTCGGAATAGTCTCCTACGGAGCTTACATTCCCATCTACCGTTTGAAGAGGGAGGAGCTGTCTCGCGTGTGGGCGGAGGCTCCTCAGAGTGGCGAGAAGGCCGTGGCCAACTTCGATGAGGACAGTATCACCCTGGCCGTCGAAGCTGGCGTTGATTGTCTGAATGATACCCCCAGGGACCAGGTGGAGGCGCTGTACTTCGCCACGACGAACCCTCCTTATAAGGAGAAGCTGTCGGCGAGTATCATCGCCGCGGCTCTCGACCTGCGGGGGGAGCTGTTCAGCGCCGATTTCGCTACCTCTATCCGGGGCGGGACCATGGCGCTAAGGACAGCCATGGACGCCATAAACGCCGGCTCCAGCAAGAACGCCCTGGTCGTGGCCGCCGATTGCCGCACCGCGGCCCCGAACTCGGAGTCCGAGCACATCTTCGGTGACGGTGGGGCAGCCCTTCTGTTGGGCAAAGACAACGTGGCGGTGAAGATACTGGATAGCTTAAACCTCACTTCGGAGTTCATGGACTTCTGGAGGACCCAGGCGGACCGCTTCAACCGGACATGGGAGGACAGGTTCATCACCGAGGAGGGGTATCAGAAGATACTGCCCGAGGCCGTGAAGAAGCTGATGCAGAGGAACAAGCTGACCCCTAAGGACATTCACCGGGCAGTGTTCTACGCCCCGGACGCCCGGCGACATCAGGCTATGGCCAGGATACTCGGTTTCGACCCCAACACTCAGGTGCAAGACCCGCTCCTGGGAGCGGTGGGCAACACCGGAGCGGCTTCCGTCCTGATGGCGCTGGTGGCGGCCCTCGAGGATGCCAAGGCAGGCCAGAAGATACTGCTGGCCAACTACGGCGACGGGGCGGACGTTTTCCTGCTGGAGACCACTGAGCTGGTGGAGAAGATTAAGGACCGGCGCGCCATCAAGAAGCATCTGGCCGCCAAGATGGCTCTGCCCAGCTACGGGAAGTACATCAAATTCCGTGCCTTGATGGAGTGGGAGGCGGAACGCCGGGATCCGGACCGTTCGGCTTTGACGGTGCTCTGGCGAGAGCGCAATCAGGTGTGGCGCGCTCACGGAAACAAGTGCAAGGCTTGCGGAACTATCCAGTTCCCAATTCAGAGGATATGCGGGAAGTGCCATGCCAAGGACAACTACGAGGAGGTCAGGCTTTCCGGGGAGAAGGGGAAGCTCTTCACTTTCAGCATGGATGAGCGGGCCGTAGTCGCAGACCTGCCGAATGTGATGAGTATAGTGGACTTCGACAACGGCGGCCGTTTCTACTGCATTCTGACGGACCGGGACCCGGCCAAGATCGAGATCAATATGCCTGTGGAGCTTACTTTCAGAAACCTGCACGACGGTTCGGGCATCCACAACTATTACTGGAAAGCGCGACCGGTACGGTGCTAGAGGAGGAACCGATACATGGAGAGCATTAAAGACAAAGTAGCCATAGTGGGCATGGGCTGCACCCAGTTTGGCGAGCGGTGGGATACCAGTCCGGAGGACCTGGTGATCGAAGCAGCCTACGAGGCCTTCGCCGATGCCGGGGTGGAATCGAAGGACATCCACGCCGCCTGGGTGGGCACCTTCCTCGGGGTTACGGGCTCAGGTACGGTGGCCACCCCTCTGAAGCTGGACTACAAGCCGGTGACCAGGGTGGAGAACGCCTGCGGCACGGGACATGAGGCATTGAGAGGCGCTTGCTACGGCTTGTTGAGCAAGCAGTATGACCTGGTGCTGGCCATAGGCTTTGAGAAGTTGAAGGATACTGGTTTTGGCGGCCTGGGTACGGCGTTGGGAGTGGATAAGTGGCATCCCACCTGGGGCTACGGCACTTCCGCTCCGGGGCGCTATGCACTGGCGGCCACCAAGTACTTCTCCAAGTACGGGTTGAGCCGCGATGAGGGCAAGCGGGTGCTGGCGATGATTTCGGTGAAGAGCCACCACAACGGCGCCCGGAATCCTAAGGCTCATCTGAGGCGCGAGATTACCATCGAGCAGGTGCTGAAAGCCCCGATGATCGCCTGGCCGCTCGGGCTGCTCGATTGCTGCGGCGTGACCGATGGGGCGGCGGCGGCGGTGATGTGCCGGTCTGAAGACGCCAAGAGCTTCCGGAAGGACTATGTGACCATAAAGGGCTTCGGGCTCGCCGCCGGGCCGGGGATGGGGAAGGTGATGCAGGGGTATGACTTCACCTGGTGGGACGAGACGGAGCATGCCTGCCGGCAAGCGTACGAGCAAGCGGGCATCAAGAACCCCCGGAAGGAGCTGGACGTGGTGGAGTTGCATGATTGCTTCTCCATCGCCGAACTCATAGCCACCGAGTCCTTGTCCCTCTGTGAGCGGGGCAACTACAAGAAAGACATCGAGGCGGGGACCTTCAACCAGGAAGGGGAGATCCCCATCAACTTGAGCGGCGGACTGAAGTCTTTCGGCCATCCCATCGGTGCCAGCGGTTGCCGGGAGACCTACGAAATCTATAAGCAGATTCAGGGCAAGGCTCAGGACCCGTCGCGGCAGTTGAAGAGTTGCCGGCTCGGGCTGGCCCACAATCAGGGCGGGCACCCGGGCAAGTTCGTGTGCGCGGTGACCATTGTCGGCGAGCCCTGAGGGACTGTCTGTCATCCTGAGGCCATCCCGATGGAATCTGGAGGCCGAAGGATC
>JAUYGE010000049.1 GCA_030690705.1 Dehalococcoidia bacterium
GTCCGAAGAGGCTGTAGCATACCGGCGCTTCTCTTAATGCCAGCGGATTCCCTGAATTCTCCAGTTTCGGTGACACGCTCCAATGGTCCACCATGCCCAGCGACACCTTGTCCGGCAGGACCGTGCCATTGGTTTCCATCTCGATATAGAACCCACCATTCTTCAGGCGCTTCAAGAGGGGGATAAGGCGGCGTTGCTGGAGCATCGGCTCTCCGCCGGTGACGACCAGATACTTGCAGTCATAGCCCATGACCTCCCTCTCCACCTCCGCCGATGCCATCTCCAGTATCTGGTCCCCAGGGTCGTATCTGTCCCAATCCCAGGTGTACTTCGTGTCGCACCAGACACAGGCCAGGTTGCAGCGGGCGAGCCTCAGGAAGACGGCCGGCCTTCCCGTGTTGATCCCTTCCCCCTGGATGGAATGGAATATCTCCGGACGGCCGTCCGGCTTCCTACTTACCTCCAGGAATCCTTCCATCCCTTCCCAACCTCGCGATCAAGGGGTCTTCGTAACCGGCATCGGCGAATCCCTTCGCTCTCAGGATGCAGCTATCGCACTTCCCGCAGGGGACCTCGCCGCCTTCGTAGCAACTCCACGTATGTTCCAGGGGAACGCCCATCTCCATAGCCATTTTCACTATCTCGGCTTTCGACTTGAGTATTATCGGTGTCTGGATGACTATCGGTCTCCTGTACTCCGTCCCCAGCTTGCTTCCCAGGAACAACGCCTTGCTCATCTGTTCATAGTATTCCGGCCTGCAATCGGGATATCCGCTGTAGTCGATGGCATTGGCAGCTATGAAAACAGAGGCCTCAACCTCTTCAGGATTGACATGCTCTCTTTCGATCAAATCAAGTGCCCGGCTCTCCAGAAAAGCTGCGGCCGTTGTAATGAAGAACGTATTCCTGAGAGGGACATAGGTTATGGGAATCTTTGCCGCCATGTCATCGATGTCCCTCTCCCTCGGAACATCGAAAGCCTCCGGCCCCGTCAGCGCTGAGTACCAGGCCAGTCTCTTGAAGAAGGAGACATCGATAACTTCCTGCCGGATTCCCAGGCATTTTGCCACTTTCTTTGCTGAGTCAACCTCTTTGCTGTGTTTTTGTCCGTAGCGAAGGGTTATCGCCGTCAGCTCGAACCCCGCCTTCTGCGCCTGCGCCGCGACGGTGGTGGAGTCGAGCCCTCCGGATAGCAATATGACTCCGATCCTTCTCATCAACCCCTACCACCTTCTCTGTCTGACGGCCTCGTACATCGCCAGCGCCGCAGCGATGGAGACATTGAGAGAGGCAATCCTTCCCAGCATCGGGATCGACGCTAGAGAGTCGCACCTCTGCTTGACCAGATCCGACAGCCCCGAGCCCTCGCCACCTATCACGATCGCCGTCGGCAGCCTGAAATCCACCTTGTTGTAAGGAATATCGCCAGCCCGGTCTATGCCAATGGCCCAGACGCCCGCTTTCTTCAACCCCACTATCGCCTGGGAGATATTGGAGACCCGCGCCACCGGCACGTACTCCACAGCACCGGCCGACGCCTTGGCCACTACTGCGGTGAGCCCGACCGCCCTCCTCGAGCGGATGACCACGCCATGAGTACCGCTCGCCTCCGCGGTCCTGAGGATCGCCCCCAGGTTATGGGGGTCTTCGATACCGTCCAGGATACAGTAGAGGGGAGCTTCCCCTTTTTCACTGGAGATGGCGAGCAAGTCATCCAGCCCGACATACTCCTTGACCGAGGCGTAGGCAACGACCCCCTGGTGAGAGGAAGCCGCTGTCAACCGGTCGAGAAACCGCCTCTCCACGTATTCAACGGGGACCTTTCTGGCCAGGGAAAGGTCCAGTATTTCGGCGACTGCCGGCTGACGCTTGGCATTGCTGGCGAGCAACACCTTGTTTATGGGACGGCCCGCCCGCAGTGCCTCAATGACCGGGTTCCTGCCCTCGATGATGGGGTTGTCTGTCAACATCTCAGCATGCCCCTCTCGGACCCCCTACTCCTCTTCCTCACGACGGGCAGTACCGATGCTCCTCAATCGTTCCGTCTGGGTGAGCAGCTTCTTCCTCAACCTGAGATTCTGGGGTGTCACCTCAACCAGTTCATCCCGGTTGATAAAATCAAGGCATTGCTCCAGGCTCAGCTTCACCGCCGGAGTCAGCCGTACGGCAATGTCGGAGGTGGACGAGCGCATGTTGGTCTTCTTCTTCTCTCTGCATACATTGACGGCCATGTCCCGCAACCGCGGGTTCTGCCCCACTATCATACCTTCATAGACCGGGGTACCGGGTTCAATAAACGTGATGCCCCGCCCCTGGGCATTGCTCAGCCCATAAGTAACTGCTTCGCCCCTTTCGGAGGCGACCAGGGTTCCGCTGCGAGCCGAAATCAGCTCTCCGTGCCAGGGCTCATAGCCAACAAACACGGTGTTCATGATACCCTCGCCCCGCGTGGCGGTGAGGAACGGGCTGCGGAAACCGATCAGTCCCTTCGTGGGCACGCGGAACTCCAGGTGCACATTACCCCGGTCGTCGTTGCGAACATCAGCAAGCTGGGCCTGCCTCTTGCTCAGCGTCTCGGTCAGGACCCCGATATGCTCACTCCTGGTATCGAGGGTGAGGGTCTCCATGGGTTCCATGAGCTGGCCATCAATTACCTTCGTAATAGCTTCCGGCTTGGAGACTTCGAACTCATAGTTCTCCCGGCGCATGGTCTCAATCAGAATGGCCAGGTGCAACTCCCCCCTCCCTTTCACCAGGAAGGTATCCGCGGCATCCGTGTCCTGGACCCTAAGACTGAGGTTGACCTCCAGCTCCTTGTAGAGTCGCTCCCGCAGCTGACGGGCCGTGCTATAGCGCCCCTCCCGCCCACCAAACGGCGAGGTGTTCACACCAAAGGTCATCTCCACGGTGGGCTCGCCAACCTCGATGCGCGGCAGAGCTTCAGGCCTCTCCGGGCTGGCAATAGTGTCTCCGATGTTGACTTTCTCGACTCCCGTTATGGCTACTATGTCACCCGCTTCCACTTCCGCCGCCTCGAGGCGCTTGAGCCCCATATAGGTGAGCACTTCTCCGACCTCATAGCTCGTCGTGCAACCGTCGGAGCTAATCCTAACTACCCGATCATGGGGAGCAACCTTGCCTCTCCAGACTCTGCCAATGGCAATCTTGCCCTTGTGGCTATCATAGTCCAGATTGGAAACCAGCATCTGGAAGGGACCGCTCTCGATGCGCGGCGGCGGCACTGTCGCCAGTATGCTTTCGAACAACGGGCTGACGTCCTGCCCCTTCCCACCGGGTTCGGTCACTACTATGCCTTCCCTGCCGATGGCATACAGGACAGGAAAATCCAGCTGGTCGGCGTTGGTTGCCAGCTCCAGGAACAGGTCCTGCGTGAGACTGAGCACCTCCGCCAGCCGCGCATCTTTCCTGTCTATCTTGTTGATTACCACAATGATCTTCAGACCGTTTCTAAAGGCATGGCGCAGCACAAACTTGGTCTGGGGCATCGGCCCTTCCGCAGAGTCCACCAGAAGCAGGCAACCGTCGGCCATGCTGATGACACGCTCAACCTCTCCGCTGAAATCGGCATGGCCGGGAGTATCGATGATATTGATTTTGACTCCCCGGTAGACCACCGCGGTGTTCTTGGCCATGATGGTGATGCCCCTCTCCCGTTCAAGGGCATTGCTGTCCATGATCAACTCGCCGACTTGCTGGTTATCCCGGAACACCTTGCTCTGCTTGAGCAAGGCATCCACCAGGGTAGTCTTGCCATGGTCAACGTGGGCGATGATGGCTACGTTTCTTATGTCATTGCGATAATTCATATGATTGGAAGAACTTCTCCTCTATCCATGCTCATTGGTTTCATTGTTCCACAGGTAATGGGCTCAGGGGCAATCCAGTCTCTAAAGAACTTCAAGCGGCCGCGCTCAACCCTGGCGTGAAAGAGGCAGGAGGAGTGGCTACCTGTGCCTTGAGGCCGTGCCGCGAGATGCGGACAGCGGCTACCTTCTCTGTAGTCTCCACCGACTCGTGCGCGCCAGCGCCACGCCGCTCACCGGTAGAGCCTGTCCCGGTGAGGCGAGCCTGTTCGAAAGCGGTGAAGAAGAAAACGACTGCGCACGACACTAGAAATATACTCCATCCGAAGCTAATTGTCAAAAAAAGCTGAGGCTCGCTTTTCAAAAGCGCCTGATTCGTATATCATATTAGCCTGATAACTCTCGACTCGGAATGTGGAACAACTTCATACTGAGCTTCTCCTGATTTGAAGAACCGCTCCCCTATTCGTAATTCCGTCCGGAGATAAGCGTAAACTGGAGCTTCCGCGTGTCAGATGAGAAAGGATAAACTATGGGCCTGAGTTGTGGTCTGGTGGGGCTGCCCTCATGTGGGAAAACGGTGATTTTCAATGCCATCACTGCAGCCGGGGCGGCTAGCTATGACGGTTCTGAGATGAACCGCGTGGTGGTCAACATGCCCGACCAGCGACTCGAAAAGCTGGCGGAAATGTACCACCCGCAAAAGCTGGTGCCGGCCACTCTGGAGGTAGTCGATATTCCCGGCCTCAAGCCTGGTCAGGGGAATGAGCGCGGCTCCCGCCTGCTCGGGCACATCAAGAATGTTGAGGCGCTGCTGCATGTCGTACGCTGCTTTGAAGAGGCCAGCATCCCCTTCGAACACGCGACGATAGACCCGGTCCGGGACGCCGAGACGGTCGACCTCGAACTGGTGTCCGCCGACAGCACCACCCTTCAGAACAAGATCACCCGCCTGGCGAAGAGAGTACGGGCCGGAGATAAGGATGCCGTGCGGGAGTCTGCCGATTGCGAAAAGGTATATGCCGCTATCCAGCAGGGGATTCCGGCACGCAAGCAGAACCTGAGTGCGCAGGAGATGGCGAGCGTCAGCGAATGCAACCTCGTCTCGTTGAAACCGATGCTCTATATCGCCAATATCAGGTCCATTGAGGATGCCACTAACCCCCATGTAACGGCGCTGAAGCAGCTTTCCCAGGCCGAAGGTGGAGAAATGATTACCGTTTGCGGCAAGGACGAGGCCGACATCAGCCAGCTTGAACCGGCCGAGCGGCCGGAGTTCCTCCGGGAGCTGGGGCTGGAAGAGTCTTCAATGGAAAGGCTCATTCATGCCGCCTACCGCATGCTCGGCCTGATTACCTTCTTTACCGTCGGCGAGGATGAAGTGCGGGCCTGGACCTGTCGGAAGGGGGACAAAGCTCCGGCGGCTGCCGGCAAGATTCACACGGACATGGAAAAGGGCTTTATTCGCATGGAGGTCTTCCGCTACGAAGACCTGATGGAACTCGGCAGCGAAGCTGCCCTGGCCAAGGCGGGCAAGAAGCGTGTGGAGGGCCGCGAATATCAGGTCCAGGACGGGGATATCGTGTCGGTGCTCTTCAACGCCACCGGGCGCTAGTAGATAATCCGGCCTAGCCCTCCCC